>CALCTI010000525.1 GCA_937894105.1 uncultured cyanobacterium | reverse complement strand
CAGATGAGGAAAACCTCTTTGCAAAGCTGCGATCGCCCCATCTTCGTCATAATCGCGCCCCGGTCCTTTTAAAAATCGCAGCAGCAACACCCGACTTTCCCAATCGGAACCAATCCCCAGCCCAATGGAGCGCAACACCACCCCCAGCGCCGCCTGGGACTTACCCTTGCCAATGCCGTCGTAAACATGGACTTGCCCCATCATTCGGTCATCGCGCACCTGCGCCGTACGAATGCCAATGCCCTTGCGTCGCGTTACCTGTGTGGTCATAAAACTTTTCCTGGGGGATATAAAAACTCAGGTCAAAAAACTCAGATCGAAAAACTCAGATCAAAATATTCAAAGCAAACCGGGCAAAACGCATTAAATCAAACTGCTTTACTGTGTCGCTCGCCGCTCCCTAACGGAGCCTGCCAATCAGGGGCAACGCCAAACTTAAAACCACCAAACAGCTCGTCCCATAGTCGTCGGATTTAATCCTAATCAAATTTAAGTACGACATTCAAACTTTCAGCACCTGACCTTTCTGAAGTTTTAAAGTCGCCCCAGGAAGCCAGAAAGCATCAGCGCAACAAGACTCACTAGCGGGCACTACCGTTCTGGTGGTTTTCGGTGTGCAAGGCGGTTCCCCAGAAGCCCCATCCTAAAGTGGCTTTAAGGATTTTTGGGGGCAAGATTCACAATTTATCAATTAATTTATGAGCTAACCCCTTGGGCAACTCATCAGTAAACTTATTATTTCTTATCAACTCAATTTCTCCGTCGTTTTTCCTTTAAGGGTAATTTCAAGCACAAAATCCAGAAAAGATTGTCTGAATTTTGAGGTGCTTTTCCCTAACAGTGGCGGAGCAATCCTTCAGAAAATTCCTCATTCAGACGAATCAATATAAATTAATTAAGGCTCCCCTTGAACGACTAAGGCAAAGAGATTACCTAACTGGAAATATCGGGAAATCCCACGGATACCAAGGCATGATGGAAATGTCTTAGGCTCAAAAAACTTAATCTTTTCAAAAGAACACAGTTCCCTTTTTGGGGAATCAACAGAGGATTTGTTTATTTTTTTGTTGCATTTAATTCAATTTGTATCCAATTCACAACTAATCTTTGAATGTGCAGAATTAAATCATGCACAATGGTGATCCAGATCGCTTTGCTTTAGAGATATGGGCCACAAATTACTGCGATCCGGCTGATGTTTCCTAGGTGATGGAGATTAATTGAATCTCGAGCAAAGATCACTGAAATCGACGTGGACTATCCCTAAGATGAAAATCGTGGGCTTTTGCAAATGCCCTCGTCCTTAATTCAGACGTGCATACGGTGTTTGGAGCTGTGGGAGTTTTCCTTGTAACAGCAAATATGGCGATTTCGAGTGGTAAAGCAGACTGAGGCTTAAAGACTTTGTTAACAATTAATCGCAATTGGCGACGATTGGGCACCATAAAGTCCTAGGCAATTTTTTAAAACCCTGTTATCCATTCGGAGTTATATCCAAACATTTAGAGAGACCTTAGTTTTTCCAAGAGCCGGTTTTCCACTGGCGCACTTAGTAAGAGGATTTAACATAAACGCCATGCCTGTAAATTTAGATAATTCCAATGTGCCCCAGGCTCAGTCGGCTGATCCAGCACCAGCGGCGATCGCTCCTTCTTCGAAAAAGGCTGACGGAGCAACGCTAGAGTCAACAGAAGCAGAGATGGAGGAGCTAGAGCCGGTTGCTGCGGGGCGCACTAAGAAGCGGGAGCGGCGGCGGACCACTGATTTGGTGCGGTTGTACCTTCAGGAAATCGGTCGGGTGCGTTTATTGGGGCGCGATGAGGAGGTGACCGAAGCTCAGAAGATTCAGCGCTATATGGGGATCCTTGAAACTCGGGCAAAGGCGGCGAAGGATGAGGAGGATCCGATCACGGCTCGCTATGAGCAGGTGCTGGAGATGCGCGACCAGTTGGCGTCCAATTTGGGGCATCGTCCGTCTAAGGAGCGTTGGGCTCGGGCGGTGGAAATGGATAGCGTTGCTTTGAAAGAGTTGCTGGTGGAGGGTAAAGAGCGCTGGGCGGAGGTTGCTGGGATGGCGATCGCCGAGCTAGATGCGATCCAAAACCAGGGAACTCGCGCTAAGGAGCGGATGATTAAGGCGAATTTACGCTTGGTGGTCTCCGTTGCTAAGAAGTACCAAAATCGTGGGCTGGAGCTGCTGGATTTGATCCAAGAAGGCACCCTGGGCTTGGAGCGGGCGGTGGAAAAGTTTGATCCCACAAAGGGCTATCGCTTTAGCACCTACGCTTATTGGTGGATTCGTCAGGGGATTACCCGGGCGATCGCCACCCAGAGCCGCACCATTCGCCTGCCGGTGCACATCACCGAGAAGCTCAACAAAATCAAAAAAGCCCAGCGCAAAATTTCCCAAGAGCGCGGTCGCACCGCCACCCTTGACGATATTGCCAAGGAGCTGGAGATGACCCCCGCCCAAGTGCGAGAAGTGCTGATGCGGGTACCTCGGGCGGTGTCTTTGGAAACCAAAGTGGGTAAAGACAAGGACACGGAGCTGGGCGATTTACTGGAAGCGGACGACGCCTCGCCGGAAGATCTGCTAATGCGCGAGTCCTTGCAAAAGGATTTACAAAATCTATTGGCCCAGCTCACCAGCCGGGAGCGGGACGTGATTCAAATGCGGTTTGGTTTGGGACACGGCAGCCCCTATTCCCTGGCGGAAATTGGCCGGGCGCTTGATTTATCGCGCGAGCGCGTACGTCAAATTGAAGCCAAAGCGCTACAAAAGCTACGTCAGCCTCGTCACCGTAATCAGGTGCGAGACTATCTAGAAGCCCTAACCTAATTTTCCCTTACTTAGGTTTTGTAGATTTCGAAAAAAATCTCAAAAAACGCCCCGTAGCTAAAACAGTTACGGGGTTTTTTCGTTTTGGTTTTTACGCCAGTCTTTTCAGTCAAAGGGCGCGTAAAATGCACCGCCTTATTTCGTCTGATCTAAAAGGCGTCCTCAATAGAATCAGACTCCTTAGCACTAGCCCCATCGGAAGCACTGGAAGCTGCGCCATTGTCCGGCGCACCGCTGCGATTGTAAATAGCACCGCTTTCAATTAACTTTTGGGTCAGCTCAGACTCCACCTTCGCCATAACGTCAGCATTTTCCTTGAGGTACAAAATGGCGTTATCACGCCCCTGGCTAATATTCTCCCCGTTGTAGCTGTACCAAGCCCCCTTGCGCACGATAATTTCGTGTTTTTCCGCCAGGTCCACCAGGCACCCCACCGACGAAATGCCTTGACCGAAAATAATGTCAAATTCACCAATGCGGAACGGTGGCGCAACTTTATTTTTGGCCACCTTCACCTTGGCGCGGATGCCAAATTCTTCGGTGCCTTTTTTCAACGTTTGAATCCGACGAATATCCAGACGCACAGAGGCGTAGAACTTCAGCGCGTTACCGCCGGTAGTGGTTTCTGGGCTGCCGTAGGTGACACCGATTTTTAGGCGAAGCTGGTTCAGGAAAACAACCGTGCAGCCAGACTTGCCAATGTTACCGGTAATTTTTCGTAGGGCGTGGCTCATTAGTCGAGCTTGGACGCCTACCTGGGTGCTGCCCATTTCCCCTTCAATTTCTGATCGCGGCACCAGCGCCGCCACGGAATCGATTACCACAATATCCACCGCCGCCGATCGCACCAGCTGATCCACCACATCCAACGCCTCTTCCCCCGTATCGGGCTGGGAAATCAGCAGATTATCCGTATCCACCCCCAGTGCTTTGGAATAAACCGGATCTAAAGCGTGCTCCGCGTCCACAAAAGCGGCAACGCCGCCCGCCTTTTGCACTTCGGCCACCGCGTGTAGGGCTAGGGTCGTCTTACCAGAGCTTTCGGGTCCGTAAATTTCAATCACCCGCCCCTTGGGCAAGCCACCGCCCAGGGCCAAATCTAGGGTCATTGCTCCCGTAGAAATGGTTTCAACCCGCATCCGCCCCGCATCGCCCAACCTCATAATTGAGCCTTTACCGTGGGATCGCTCAATTTGTTGCAGCACCATATTCAGCGCTTTTTCCTTTTCAGGATCAGCGGAAATGGGCGTGGGCTCATCTTTTTTTGTGGACTTTGGAGTCCCTTTGGCGGAGGAGCTTCTGGAATTGGTACTGCTTTTAGAGCTTGATCTTGGCATGGCACTATGGGGCGTTGTGAATTTAGAAGCCTAGGGCGCGTCATCGATGATTTCCACAAGCCCTACATCGTGGGACGTTTCACGCCCTGGACAAAAAACAAGCCAGGAACGGTGTAAATCTTATGGCTCAAACCTTGGGCTTTATTTGGTATTTGGACCTTGCTTTGGCTTTGTTTAGATTTTACGTGGATGACAGCCCCTAGAATTCAGAGCCTACTGCGTTAAGGGTAACACCAGGCTATGTCCTGATTCCTGGTGATTATTTCCAGCAGTTTTAGGGTGTTTAAATTATAGTACATCAATCAAAAATTGCTCCTCACGGCTCCTTTACTGTTCAAGGGGCGATCGCCGCTGCTCCACTCCAAATGCCTGGTCAAAATTTTGGGCTTCAATTTCAATGGGACGATATTCCGCCGTTAGCTCCACTCGCAGGGATTCACCCACGGTGGGCAGGGGTAAATTTTCCGTGCGAATCCACAGGGTGCCGGTGCCGTCGTTAATGCGATACAGTCCGGCATTAACCAGAGGGGCGGTGGCCACCACTTCTCCGGCGATCGCCACCATGTTCGGCATATTTTCAAGGTTCGGTGACGCCTCGGGAGTTTCCGTTAGCACCGTCGCTTCAAGCTGGGCCACCGTGGAGAGGGGCACCGTTTCGCCCGTGATGCCCCCACACCCCAGCAATGTAACCGTGAGGGTAATCAATCCAGCGACTTGGGCGATGCCTTTGTTGTGTTGACCGAATAGTTTGCCCATAGAAGATAATTTCGAAATTTGCTTCAACGTTTGTCTCAAAAGTTTTTCTTAAAGTTTTTCTTCAAAAATTCTCTTTAAAAAGCACCACGCCACCCCGAATCCTGTGACAAACTTGACCAGCGAGTTAGGTCGATTCATGACATCAGCGTCCACCATTCACATCCTTAACGGTAAAGCCCTTGCCCTGCGAATCCAAGAGCAACTGGCTAAAAAAGTTTCCCAGCTAACGGCGGAGCGGGGACGTCCGCCGGGGTTGGCGGTGTTGATGATAGGAGATAATCCGGCCAGCGCGGCCTACGTGCGCAACAAGGGGCGGGCCTGCGATCGCATTGGGATTGCCTCATTAGGGCGGCACTTTCCGGTAACGGTTTCCCAGGAGGAGCTGACCCAGGAAATTCACCGCCTCAACGCTGACCCCAACGTGGACGGCATTTTGGTGCAGTTGCCCTTGCCGGAAGGATTGGATGGGAATAATCTGCTGTTGGAAATTGACCCCGATAAGGACGCGGACGGACTGCATCCTACCAACCTGGGGCGGCTGGTGCGATCTGAAGCAGGTCTGCGAAGCTGTACGCCGGCGGGGGTGATGGAAATTTTGCGAGACTGTGGCATTGACCCGGCGGGAAAAAAAGCGGTGGTGCTGGGACGCAGCATTTTGGTGGGCAAGCCCCTCGCCCTAATGCTCCTAGACGCCAATGCCACCGTTACCATTGCCCATTCCAAAACCCCAGAGTTAAGGGCGGTCACCCGCGAGGCAGATATTTTGGTGGTCGCCGTAGGACGCCCGGAGTTGGTGACGGCGGATATGGTGAAGCCGGGGGCGGTGGTAATTGATGTGGGCATTAATCGGGTGGATAAGCCCGCAGGGGGAGCGAAGCTGGTGGGAGATGTGGATTTTGAAGGGGCGGG
>CALCTI010000524.1 GCA_937894105.1 uncultured cyanobacterium | reverse complement strand
CTGGTATCAAGGGTGGCGGTAAAAGGCACCAGGGTGCCTTGGGAATCGCGCAGTTCTAAACCAGCGGTAATTTCCGCCAGGGTGATTTCGCCACCCAGGGAGGGCGATCGCAGCCCTTCGGTAAAAGTCAGCCGTAAATTATTATCCAGTTGGTCGGTGGCGATCGTTGTAAACTCGCCGCCTTCGCCCGTGGTTCCCGCCAGCAGTTTTACCGAGTCGATCGCAGGGGCAGTGGTGTCGGACGAATCCAACTTAAATTCCGCCGCCTTGGGTGCCCCCTCAATTTCATTGCCTGCCTGATCTCGAGCTTCCTTCTCGACGATCGCCACCTCATAAGTAGTCGTGCCGTCACTCACCCAACTACTGCCCCCTTGGGGGGTAATAGACAGGGTTTTATCGTCCGCGATCGCCAGCGTGAAATTATTCAGATCCACATCAGTGGTGGCGTTGTTGGAGGTGCGCGCTTTTAGGTCAATTAGATCCACCAAATTATTGAGGGTAAAAGCTCCACCCCCTGGAGCCGTTAAAGACTCCGAAAATTTAATCGTTAGAGAGTCAGTGTCACTGGTGGGGCGAGTGATGCTGTCAACGGTGGGCGGTTGGGTGTCCACTAGGAAGTTTTGGTTAGTGACGTTCCAAAATAAATTGGTGGTATCCGCCCCATTAACAAACATATCGACGGTGTTATTGGGCACCGCCACGTTAGTTGATGTGGGCGTGTCGAAGGTGACGCCACTGGTACCATCGCCCGGATCAGGGGTAATTACGATGGAATCTACTAACAGTTCGTTTTCGCCAGATTTCAGGCGATCGCCCGCCACAAAAGCATAGGAAAAATCCAAAGCGCTGCCATCGGAGATATTGCCCAAGCTGGCAGGATCCACCGGCACACGAATGGTGGATCCACCCTGATCAACGCCATTGAGCAACAGTTCAATTTTGGTATTCGCCGGGCTTGCTCCCAAAACTTTAAAGTTAAAGGCGTTTTCTGTGGTTCCGCCCTCTTCCCGCTGGGGCACAACGGAAAACTTAACCGTATCGCCCACGTTCAAAAGTTGGTTACCACCGTCAGTCACCACCGTTGCGGCCGATGTATCCAAACCAGCGCTAAAAATTTTCAGCATCATTAAAGTCCTAATTAAGAAACTCGCGTTATGTACCAGCAGCGAGAGAGATACGCAAAATCATCGTCGTTATCGTCGTTAGGAGTAAGTTCAAGTTCAAGCCGCGCCCCTGCAATTGGCACTAAACTGCGCGCTAGGGAATCGCGCCAGGCTTTTGGGCGTCAAAAGGCATCAAAAGAAAGGCGTCAAAACCGGGGCATCAAACTTTTGCTCGTTAAAGTGCGTGAAAAAATCCACGCATAGGAAACCTCTGGAACGCCAGCGGCATCCCAGTGAAGTGGGTGGTATTAGGATCTAAGGTTGGGCGATCGCCCTAAAAGGTTCCAAATCCCCAACAGTTCCAGAAAGTGTCACAAGCCTTGAATCATTACGACCGATTACAGCATTCCTCCCCAAACACAGGGGCTTAGGGCAAACTTGAGGCGATGTCTACGGCATCAGCAGAAACCCCTTAGAATGCCCGAAAACCATGCGACTATATCGCTCCATAGCTGCCCTGTCACCGGAAGATTGCGCGCGTATGCGAGCGTCTTTGTTGGATGATGCGGCATTAAGTTTGGATTATTTAGTGCTGGCCGTGTGTGCCTGTGTAATCGCCACGGTGGGGCTGTTAACCGGCAGCGCGGCCACCATTATTGGAGCCATGATCGTTGCGCCGTTGGTGATGCCCATGCGCGGGGTAGCCATGGGAGCCGTGCAGGGGGATTGGCGGCTGTTGCGACAGGGCATGATTTCGGTGGTGGTGGGGGCAGCGTTGTCCGTTGCTCTGGCGGCGATCGCCCAGCTTTTGGTCCGCGTCCCAGCATCAGCATTTGGACCAGAAATTCTAAATCGCACCCAGCCGAATTTGGGCGATTTGGCCGTGGCGATCGTGGCGGGCGCCGTGTGTGGTTTTGCTCGCATTCGCCCCAAGCTGAGTGATGCCCTGGCTGGTACCGCGATCGCTGTAGCCCTGATGCCGCCCTTGTGCGTAGTGGGCATTAACCTCGCCGTTGGACAATACCAAGCCAGTCGCGGCGCATTATTGCTATACCTCACTAACTTACTGGGGATTATCCTGGCCTGTATGGCGGTGTTTGCATTGAACGGCTATCACGTAAGCTTTCGCCGCACCAGCCGCGCCCTAGCCTTTGGGATGGGGTTTACAGCCCTAACTATCTTTCCGCTGTTCCAAGGGTTTTCCACATTGATGAACCAGGTACGAATCCGGGACGGGTTGCGAGAGATTTTGGAGCGGGAAACAATCACCGTTGGGCGGCAAATGGAATTGCTGGATGTGCGGATTAATTGGAACGAGGTACCGTTTCAGGTGGATTTATATGTAGAGTCGGACCAACCGGTGACCCCAACCCAAGTGCAGGCGGTGGAAGATTATCTCCATCAACGACTGAAGCGATCGCAGCGCACCTTCGCTTTAAAATTTTTGGTCAAACAATTCCAAACGGTGAAAGGAAAACTTCGTCTCCACCCCGCCAACTGGCAAAAGCGCATCGTAGACGAAATTGAGCTACAGGTTATTTTAAAACGTCGCTTTAACTATGTTAATCGCCCAGCGATTACCCGATGGACTTTGGTGGAATCGAAAATTGACTGGGAAGGGCGTGAACCGATGGCAACGGTTACGGTGATAAGCAATACGCCGTTAATTCCCCAAGAAGTGCAGTCCTTTAGGCGATCGCTGACTACTCAAATGGAACAGCACACGGGGACCCGTTTTGAGGTGCAGGTGCAACGGTTGACCCCGCCCCCAACCTAGAGGGATGGGATTTAGGGGATGGGATTTAGGGGATTGGATTTAAAGACCGACCGAAGTCCAGGCGATCGCTCCTGATCTGCAGGCGATCGCTCTCTGACGATGGGCACAAAAAAAGCAAATGGACGTGGCATACTGAACGGCTAAGTCTAGACTCGATTCGGATGGGAACTTTAGGAGAAGGAAAGTAACGTGGCCCAGTCAGATAACCAGCAATCAGCAACCGATGCAGCCAAAACGTGGAGCCAGCGATTTGAAGGCGCGTTACATCCAGCGATCGCCCAATTCAACGCCAGCATCGGCTTTGATATTACTCTGATTGAATACGATCTGACTGGTTCCCAGGCTCACGCCAAAATGCTGGGAAAAGTAGGCATTATTTCCGCCGCAGAAGCGGATCAGTTGGTCATCGGACTAGAGCAAATCCGCGAAGAATACCGCGCCGGAAATTTCAACCCTGGCATTGATGCAGAAGACGTACACTTTGCTGTCGAACGCCGCCTAACGGAGCTAGTGGGAGATACGGGGAAAAAGCTGCACACGGCGCGATCGCGTAATGACCAAGTAGGCACCGACACCCGCCTGTACCTGCGCCACGAAATCGACGAAATCCGCCAGCATATTCTTAACTTCCAGCGGGTGCTGCTAAACCTGGCCAAAACCCACCTTAAAACCCCGATCCCTGGCTATACCCACCTACAACGAGCCCAGCCTGTCAGCCTGGCCCATCATCTCCTCGCCTATGTGGAAATGCTGCAACGGGACGGGAACCGCCTGGTGGAAATCCAACGGCGCGTCAATACTAGTCCCTTGGGAGCGGGAGCCCTGGCCGGCACCACCTTTCCTATTGACCGTCACTACAGCGCCGAACTGCTGGGGTTTGAAAATATTTATGCCAATAGTTTGGATGCGGTGAGCGATCGCGATTTTGCGGTGGAATTCCTGTGCGCCGCCAGCCTAATCCTTGTCCACCTGTCGCGCCTGTCCGAAGAAATTATCCTGTGGGCCTCAGAGGAATTTCGCTTTGTGACCCTTACCGACGCCTGTGCCACCGGGTCCAGCATTATGCCCCAAAAGAAAAACCCCGACGTGCCCGAGCTGGTGCGCGGCAAAACCGGACGGGTTTTCGGCGATCTCCAGGGCATGCTGGTGCTAATTAAGGGCTTACCCCTGGCTTACAACAAAGATTTTCAGGAAGACAAAGAAGGGCTTTTCGATGGGGTCAACACGGTCAAAGCCTGTTTAGAAGCAATGACCATTTTGATGGATGAAGGCTTAACGTTCCAAACCCAACGCCTCGCCAGCGCCGTAGCCGAAGATTTTTCCAACGCCACCGACGTGGCTGATTATCTGGCGGCCAAGGGCGTCCCCTTCCGGGAGGCGTACAACCTGGTGGGCAAAGTGGTCAAAACCAGTTTGGCGGCGGGCAAGTTACTTAAGGATCTAACCCTGGAAGAGTGGCAGGCGCTTCACCCAGCGTTCGACAAGGATATTTACGCGGCGATCGCCCCCCTTACGGTCATTTCTGCCCGCAATAGCTTTGGCGGCACCGGTTTTGATCAGGTGGCACAGGCGATCGCCACTGCCGAAGCCCGTTGGAAAGCCAGCGCAGTTAATAATTAGCCGTTAATAATTAGCCGTTAATAATTAACGGTTTTGTCGACATTACTTGAGGCGATCCTTCAACCGAGAATCGGATCAAGGCAAACTTTAAAGCAGCCTAAAATCTGGTCCGAGCGGTCAATATAAAAACGATCCCCATCAGAATAATTACTCGGCGATCGCCCCTTTGGCAGAACTGGGAACAGGTTTAGAAACGGTGCGATACCCTAAAGACTAATAATACCCGGCGATAATGCGGCGACTTTGGGAGATGGATATGGGTGGGATTTTTTTGCGGTGGGAACAACAATTTGGACAGCAATTTAGACAGCAGTTTTGGGGGCAATCCTTAGGACGGCTTTTGGGGCGATCGCTGTGCACAGTTCTGCTATTAACCGTCGTCAGCGTTGGATTGCTGGTTAATACACCATCGGCAGCGGCCCAA
>CALCTI010000523.1 GCA_937894105.1 uncultured cyanobacterium | reverse complement strand
ATCGCCCGCAACTCACCCAACGCCTCCGTCTCAGTTTTTGCCGGGGCTAGGTTGAGCGATCGCCCCAACCGAATATCAGCCGGAATCGTCTTCTCTACCAAATCCTCAACGCTTTCCAGCCCTAAAGCGTCCAACATTGCAGCTTTATCCACCCCATCGGGACCGATGTGCCGCCATTCGAAACCATCCGCCAACGCGGTGAGGCGATCACTATTTGTAACCTTTCGGACTCCCTCGCCACTTTTCCCGTTGCCTTCACCCTTGAGCGCCACCTTTGTAGCCGCCCCATTATCAGCAGCGTCATCAGTAACAACACCGTTGGATCCTAAATCGCGGGTCAGATTTGAACTAGGGGCTGTCATCAATTAAATCTCAAACTCAATAGCAGCCAGGGTTTAAGCCCCTAGCATTCGTTATTTCAAAGGGCATGTCTTTACTCTCCTCCTGCACAAGGCTTCTGGAGTTTAATCAATGACACGCCCTAGGATTCATAGAAAAAAAGCAGGTAATTCTCTTCTCAGAGTAAACCGAACCCATGAAATCCAGTCCGCGTCCTTTACACCAAGACATCTTCATAACCTCCTGCGTATCGCTTTACAAAATGGACTGGGTAGAATGATCCTGTAGTCCGCTAAATTTTTAGTCCGCTAAATTTTTCACGATCCCCACCCAATATTCTGTGACCACTGCCTGTGAACGTTACGTCAACGTCACGCGCAACAGCCTGGTCGGCATAGCTGACGATCCCTCAACTTCTAGGGCGTGATCAGTTCCCTAAAAATTCACGGGAACCAACCACAACCCACCCTCGTCACTGGGGGAATGAAGCTTGAAACGGCATTTCTGTCGATATATCCCAATGAGCTACTCCGCACCCGCCGCTTCCTGGTCAAGGATTGAGGGAACTCTTCCCCAAACATCTGTGTCCCCGGAAACCCTATCCAATACGGACCTAGTTCTGCGATGCCAAAGCGGTCTGAAACCAGACCAGGCGGCATTTTCTGAGCTATTGCGCCGCTATCATTCCCACGTGGAGCGGGTGCTCTACCATTTGGCTCCTGACTGGGGCGATCGCGCTGACCTATCTCAGGAGGTGTGGCTCCGGGTTTATCGCAGCATTGCCCGGTTAAAAGATCCTGAAAAATTCCGTGGTTGGCTCAGTCGCATTGCTACAAACTTGTTTTATGACGAGCTACGCAAGCGTAAGCGCCACCGTCGTCCGCTGTCTTTAGACGCAGCGAAACACGCCGACGGCAGCCCCATGGACTGGGAAATTGCTTCCGATGCCCCGGGTCCCGATGAGGAACTGAGCGCTCAGGAGTTTTACGAACAGCTTCAGGTGGCGATCGCCGATTTACCAGAAACCTTCCGCACCACCATTATTTTGCGGGAGATTGAGGACCTACCCTACGAGCAAATTGCTGAAATGACCGGCGTTTCTCTCGGAACCGTCAAGTCCCGCATTGCTCGAGCCCGCCATCGCCTTCAGGGGCAGCTAAAAGGCTACGTCGGTAAATAAGATAAACGCTCTAGGCTGTTTAAACGACCTTGCTTAAACAACCAACCCATTAGTCCCATTCGCCAGAAACTTTTCCAAGCCTTTTTCTAGTCTCATAGTCCATCAACGACTTAAAGTAAGAGGCATAGGGGGTGATTTAAACATGAAAAAAGCAAATCATTCACACCAATCCCAGTCAGTATCCAATCAGTTTACGCCCTGGGAAAGCTCAGAGCTTAAGCAAGACCTACAGCCGATAAGTGACGGAGGCGACGCTGTTCCTTTTGAACAGTTTGAGCTGGTTAGCGCTTATTTAGACAATGAGGTAACGGCAGAGGAGCGACTTCAGGTGGAGCGCTGGCTAGCGGCAGATCCAAAAATCCAAGCCCTTTATGTGGATCTGGGTGGAATTGGCGAATCCCTAAAGCAGGCTCCGGTGCCCATTGCCTGTTCCGCAGAAGAGACTCTGGCTGGCGTCATGGGCAGGGTTCAGAAGCGACAGGTGAAGCGCCGGATTTGGAGTGGTTCAGTGATCGCAGCTGGCTTAGCTGTGGCGGTTGGCTCCGTGTTTGTCGGTCTAAAGCAGCCTGGCATGCAATTTGCCCAAAACGACCCAGGCTCTTTGGAATCTAGTCCCACCAGTTCCTTGCAAATTGCCAGTTCCCCTGGCCCATCTGACGAACTTGTCAATCCTGGCGCTGTGGACGCGCCAATTTTAGAGCGGGCTTTAATCTAGGAATAGCTTTTAGAATGGCTTTACCGAGGTATCCCAGTTCTGACCAATACCCTACGGCTCCAACGATCTTGCTGATGAGGTCGATGCTGGTTCACTTAGCAATAAAACCGGCTCAGAAATGCTGAAATACCTCCAGGGTCTATGCTGGGGGTATTTTTATAGGGAAGGACTTTGTAAGGCGAGACTTGTAAGGCGAGACTTGTAAGGCGAAATCTAAGACAATCACCCCATGGCACCTTTTTTCATTAAATATTCCAGTTGCTTGGCGATCGCCCTCTCCGGCGAAGCCCTGGAATGGCTAACGGTTTTTGGATATGTGGCCCTAGCCGCGATCGCCTGCTGGGGAGCAATGTTTTCCCCCATCAATCGAAAGTAGCATTAACAACACAGCGCAGCCCTCAGGCACTCTATCTACTGGAATCCTTGCGTTGTATGTTGTTAAAATACTGACCAGGATTCCCCAAAACCCAACGATTGACCTGTAGAACGGGTAATCTAAGACAGCGGCCGTTACAGGGAGCCATCTACTTGTAAACCTTGAAAAGCTCCTTTTCGCAGCGCCCTTGAGTCTCCTCAAAGGACAAGGCATACTTGGGACAGGGATTACACATTTTCATTTCACCACAGGTTACAACCGGTCTACACCATTACAAGTTTGCTCGTAAACTCTAATCAGCTTATTTCAGCTTGAATTTGTAGACTCAGGACAGGGGCTCTAGTGGGGCTAAGTCGTCAGCGGCACCAAGTGAGTGAAGGTGCCATTCTTTGCTAAACCGTGGAGCAACCTATGAGCCAGGTTTCCAAAAAGAAGCCAAAGCAAAAGTTGATGGTGGTTGATGACGAGCCAGACAACCTCGATTTGCTCTTCAGAACTTTCCGCCGCGACTTCAAGGTATATAAGTCTGAAAGCGGATTTCAAGCCTT
>CALCTI010000522.1 GCA_937894105.1 uncultured cyanobacterium | reverse complement strand
AAATTCAAATTGATCAGCGCCGCCGTTGCCTTGCAGCGTAGCTTTGCCGCGATCGCCCGCCAGCACATCATCCCCATCAGCCCCTCGCAGAAAATCATCCCCCCGACCGCCAAATAAACTGTCATTACCGGGACCGCCCGTCAGCACATCCCGATCCAAGTTGCCGAAAATCAAATCATCGCCCAAGCTACCGTTTAGCCACTGGCGACCATCGCCGTCGGTTTCTGCCCCCACAATGGTGTCGTCCCCGGCAGTCCAAATCGGAGTATTGCTCGGCAGTTGGGCTCCGTAAATAGGGGCCACATCCGTTGCTTTGGGGAGGGTGACGATGCCGGTGAAGGGGACGGTGACGCTGGGATTGGCGGGGTCGTTGGTGGCGATCGCCAAAGTTCCGCTATAGTCCGCCGGAAGCAAATCATCCCGCAAGGTCACCCGCACGGTCAGGCTGCCTCCAGGGGCGACGGTTCCCGTACTGGGTTCCAGCAACAGCACGTCCGTCGCCGCAATACCATTCGGGAGGGTGCCGGTAAATTGGGGCGTCAATCCTTGAAGCTGCAACGGGGCAGAGCCGATATTGCTCAACGTCAAGGTGTCCTGAATTAGGGTGTTGGCAATGGCGCTTAGCTGGAGAGGACCAGTGATGCTTACCACTGCCCCATCGCTGGTGATCGTCCCCAGCACTGGATTGGAAACGGGAGCAGGCGAAGGAGGAGGTAATGGAGTGGGAGCAGGAGTCGGCGTCGGTACAGGGGAAGGCGACACATCGTCATTTTGAATAGTGCCCGTGGCGATCGCCCCAGTGATGTTTGTCCCTACCGAGCCCCCCGATAGGGTCACGATAAAAGCCTCATCGCTTTCAAAGACAGCATCTCCCAAAACGTTGACGGTAATCACCTCAGACGTGTCACCACTGACAAAATTCACTATCCCCGTAGGCAACACACCACCAAAATCAGTTCCGTCAACGGCTGCCCCACTAACGACATAGGCAACGCTGACAGGTGCGGTGGTATTGCCCGATCGCGTCACGGAAAAAGTGAATGCTATATTTCCAACATCGCCTTCGGGCTTAATTGCGTCGGTCGGAGCGCTCGCTAAATCCGCCTGGTCAATGGAATGACTCCCTAACCCTCCAAACGTATCTTGAGGAAATTCATCCCACTCAAGGGAAGGATCAAACGCATCATTAGGATTAGTGTCACCGGAAACCACAACGGATTTACGGCGAAGGGTTTGGTTATGAGTAGAAACGCCCCCACCAGTCCATGCGACCCCCGGGTCAAATCCAACCTGTCCCAGCACATCAACAACTGCACTGTTGCTTTTAACAACAACGGCATCATTGCCATTGAAAAAGCTGTTCCCAGGTGTCAAATTCGCAACACTGGTCACAGCAAGAACTGCGTTGTCATCCGCAATAATATAAGTTCCGCCAGCGGCAATAGTTCCCGTTAAATTGATTGTGGTACTGGCGACATTATTTCCATTAGAGAAGAATTCAAGTGTATAGTTCCCTGCCCCTAAGTCAATTGCTGCCCCTGTTGGGTTATAGAGTTCTACTGCCTTGTTATTACTGCTTCCCTCAATATATTCAGAGATAAAAACGCTCATAGTTAAAAGCCGATTTTTTATGGGTGCAAGAAGTGAGTTTTTATTATGTTGTGATGGCAGCCCCTAGAACAGCGTAAATTCGTCGCTATTTCGGGAAGTGACAAACCAGGGTTAATTGATGGCACGCCCTAGCCGCTGCGCTTTTTTAACACTCGGTAAACATCCCTAATATCCACATTGTGGTGAGCGATCGCCACCAGGGCGTGATAAAACAAGTCGGCCACTTCCCCGGCAATTTCATCGGGACTATCATCCTTACAAGCCATCACCACCTCAGCGGCTTCTTCCCCAATTTTTTTCAGAATTTTATTGTCGCCTCCGGTAAATAGGCTGCAGGTATAAGACTGGGGATCGGGATTGTCCCGGCGATCGCGAATCACCGAAAAAACTTGGGACAACATATCGCCCGGCGGCGGTTCAATCACTGCTTTATCATCGTCATCATTAATCTGGTGGAAACAACTGCGCTCGCCGGTATGGCACGCAATATCCCCCGCCTGTTCAATGCTCATTAAGATTGCATCGCGATCACAGTCGTAACGAATAGTGTGCACTGTTTGAAAGTGTCCCGACGTGGCGCCCTTATGCCATAGCTCCTGGCGCGATCGGCTCCAATACCACGCCTGCCCCGTTTCCAAGGTTTTTCCCAAGGATTCCCGGTTCATCCACGCCAGCATTAGCACCGTTCCGTCCAGATAGTCTTGGGCGATCGCCGGCACTAAACCTTGCCCATTAAATTTGATTTCTTCTGGGTTTATCGCCCCTATTACCTTAGATTTAGCTGCGGAATCACTCATCATTAGACACCTCCAAAAACAACACCCTCTGAATATCTAAGTGCAGATAATTCAGAGGGAATTTATAGCTTAAACAACCGTCAAAGTTAGGACCTCAACCTGACAGTTTGATGGTTCAAATTAGTTAGGTTGGCTGAAGCAAATTCTCAGCACCGGAAATCACCTTTGCCGAAATAACTTTATCGCCAGCCCGCATTTTATCGAGAATTGGCTTGCCGTTTTTATCGCTAATGGTGTAGCCAAATACCGCATAACGACCGTCCAACAAGTTGGCTCCCGCAGGGGTTAATTCCGGTTCAAAGAGGAAGAAAAACACCTGGGAAGAACCACCGTTATTATTAGATTCGGGGCGAGCCATTGCCAGCGCACCGTACGCAGAGAACGGCAAAACGGGCAGCTTTTTAAACAGCCCCATTTCCTCAGTGGTGTACTCATACAGGGGTTCCGTGTCCCCCTCCACCATAATTTCT
Source organism: uncultured cyanobacterium (assembly GCA_937894105.1). GTDB lineage: Bacteria > Cyanobacteriota > Cyanobacteriia > CACIAM-69d > CACIAM-69d > CALGDE01. The sequence continues at coordinate 1,711 of CALCTI010000522.1, read as the reverse complement.
AGGGGAATCGCCCGATATTCACCGGTCTTCGGATCGTTAAAGCCTTGGTCAGGACCATCAGGGTCGCCAAACTGAAGTACGTAGGAATTTTCCGCACGGATAAACGGCAAATTGTCGTAAAAACCTCGCTGTACCAGGTCCACAAAGCTCCCCGCCGTCACCGGGGCGCTGTAGCCATCGAGGGTAACTTGGATCGTGCCGCGACTGGTTTCCAGCTCCACGGTGGCGCGCCCCTTGAGCTGGGGCAAATTCCCATACTCCTCAGGCACCTCGAAGGGAAACTCAGTGACAAGAGACTCCTCGATCGCCCCGATGCGGTCCAAAATCTCGTTGCGCTTAATCCAAATTCCCTCGCGATCGCGATCATCCACCGCCAATCGCAAATCTTCCAAACCGGTGCCAATTTGGGACACCAGCTCCGTTGCCTCAGGCATAAAGGAATCGGGAACTCCTACCAATAGCTCGGCAGACTTTTTCTCCAGCGTCCGCTGCGCCTTTTTCGCCTTCTTATCAATGGGTCCCCAACGCTTTGCCCGCAGGTCGTTGGACATTTGCTCCAAGTTGCCCTGCACACTGCGGAGAGTGTCGTTTTCAATGGGCAAGGAGTAACGCAGCAGCGCCTTTCCATTGGAAATAGGATTGCCGGAAGGAAGGGCGGCAACGGTCAAGGGAGATGCACTGGCGGCGAGGGGAGCGCTTAGGCACGCGCCCAAAACGATCGCCACACAGGTCATCGTCAGGGCAATCCCCCAAGCTTTACCTACCATGCCCCTAATAAACTCACCCATCACCTGGCTTACGGGGCGATCGCCCACACTGTACCGATTCACTGCTCCTCCCAGGGTATTCCCGCTCAAATTCATAACGTGGTTTACGGCTTGCGTTAACAGATCCCAACCCCTAAAGGCTGTCATCAACCAAATTTCAAGCTCAATAGCAGCAAGGATTTCAGCTCCTAATATTTTTATTTAAAAGGACGTGTGTCTCCCACTGCGTAAAACGGCTGAGGCTTGATTAATGACAGGACTTAACGGCGACAACAAGCATTAAGCAGCCGTAATAATATTTGAACCTTCATTATCTTGACATATGTGTTACCACCAGCCACATCAAAACCCTACCCCCGTTTTCGTTATATCCCCGTCCCACCTAGTTTCTTCGCATTTCTCAACGTTCAAAATGCCCCAAAACGGGTTAGAGTTGACGCGGCTGTTTTGCTACCTAGATTTTGTACCTCAACCGGCTTTTCGGAGCGATTGACGGGGCAAATAATGGGACAAATGGCGGGGCAAAACGATAAAGCAATCAACCCTGCGTTAGACAGTGTTAGCGACTACGGTGTTAGCAACTAATGATTTCCAGTAACGATTTCCGACCCGGCGTCACAATTGAGCTAGATAAGGCGGTGTGGCGTGTTGTGGAGTTTTTGCACGTTAAACCGGGGAAAGGATCGGCATTTGTGCGCACCAAGCTGAAAAATGTGACCACAGGGTCCACCGTTGAGCGTACCTTCCGCGCGGGTGAGACTGTGCCCCAGGCCACCCTCGATAAGCGGGACATGCAGTACACCTACAAGGACGGTGACCAGTATGTGCTGATGGATATGGAATCCTACGAGGAGCCGCGCCTGAATGAGTCGGAAATTGGTGATCGCTCTAAGTACCTGAAGGAAGAAATGCAGGTGACGGCGGTGTTCTGGAACGATAAGGTC
>CALCTI010000521.1 GCA_937894105.1 uncultured cyanobacterium | reverse complement strand
CTATCTTTAACACCGAAGCTATCCTCAGAGGGCTCAAAACCTCCAGCAATAATTATCAGGTCTTGCACGATTGGTAGGGAGATCTGTCAGTGGCTGTATGCTGTGCGCCCTGCCAATGAACCCTAATTGCGGCGGAGCTTTAGGCGCGGGTCTGGGGCGCGTGGTATTTTGTCTGAGGGTATTTTGACTTATTGCCGGGCGAGCGAATCAGACCTGTGGAATCAACAATTATTGTCGTGGCGGGGGTGCCGGCGGAGTATGGCGATCGCCTGGCTGAGGTGCTCTGCAAGGCGGGAGGGCAGCCCGTTGGGACGGCGTTGGATCAGTGGATTGATGATGCGCTAGTGTCCCAGGGGTTGGCAACGCCAGGATCGTTGGCTCGGAACCCGGAGGCGGTGGGCGACAGTTTGGCACAGCGGGCAAAGGATTTGGACCGTCGCTGGCGGGCTCAGGGGGGAATTGTTGTGGCTTATGCCCCTCGGATTACCCTGTTTTTGCGCCAGTGGATGCAGTGGTTGCCGACGGCGCGGTTTCTGCTCACCTATCGAGCCCCCTGGGTAACGTTGGATAATTTGTACGGGGACCATAGCCATCGCGGGGGGGACGGGGAGACGGATCCCTTTCGCCATGATCCGGTGCGGGCGGTGCGGGTGGTGGAGCACTATCACCGGGAATTGTTGAATTTTGGGCGGGATTTTCGAGACCAAACGGCGGCGATTAATTTAGATAGCTTTGAGCAACAGCCGGGGCCGGTGATTGATGCTCTGTTGGGCGATCGCCGCTTTATTCCGGTGCAGCGCCCCACGTCGTTAACGGTGCTGCCGGGAAATGACGAGCGGGTGTGGCGCGATCGCGTGCATTTATTAACGGAAAACCATTCGAAAACCCTGGCGTTATACGGCGAACTCAATGGGTTGGCCCTGGCGGGGGATGCGATCGCCCCGTTGCCCAATCCCTTTACCGAGTCGGAGCCTGCGCCCCCTGATCAGCCCCTGCAAGATTGGGCCCATAGTGCCCGCAGTCGAGGGTTGGCGGCGCGATCCCAGGAGGAATTTGCCCAGCAAACCGATGAGTTGCGTTCGTTGCGGCAACAGGCGAAAACGTTGGAACTGGCGTTGGATCAGGCTCAGTTTCAAAAGCACCAGGCCCATAGCAGTACCGGGCAGTTTCAAGCGCGACTTTACGAATTGGAACCGGCGATCGCCCAGCTTCAGGAACGGTTGGGACAGTTGCAAACACGCTATGAACAGCAGCGTACCCTGTTGGGCACTCACCATACCCAGGTGCAATATTTAACGGAGGCGCTGGAAGATACCCGAGAACGCGATCGCCTTAGGAACGCCCTGAAAGACGCGTTGGTTAATCAAAAACAATCGGAAGCGGCCCTGGAACGGGAAAACCAGCGTTACGAACGGGCGAAAAATACCCTAGCCACCAGCCAAGCGCAGTTTATTGAAGCCCAAGTGCGTTTACATCAGGCTCTGGATGCGTTGATGGCAATGCGCACCAGCAAGTTTTGGAAGTTGCGCAATCGTTGGTTTAAGTTCAAGGGAAAGCTGGGGGGGGACAGTTTCCAGGATTTGGATCGTCGGCTATTCCCTGAATTGTTGAAGGCGCTAGAGTTGGCTCCAGTGCCGCCGTTGCCTCTCGACATTGAAATTGATGCAGAGGCAGAAAAGGCGACCATTCGCGCCACATTAGACCTGCATTTCCCCCAAGTGTCCCATACCCACGCCCGTATGGCTCTAGCGCTGTTCGACCGGGAATATTACCTGGAAACCTATCCTGATTTGGTTGACGCGATCGCCCAGCTACGGTTTGTGGATCTGTTTAGCCACTTCATTCGTAGCGGAGCCGCGGAAGGGCGAAATCCCAGCCCCCTGTTTAGCGCTCAGTACTATGGGGCTCAAAATCCACGGGTGGCGAAGCAGGTGGAAGCGGGAAAATACACCAGCTTTTTTGACCACTTTATCCAGGTAGGCATGGCAAAGGGACTCAGTCCCTGCAAAGCCTTTGACACGGATTTTTATGTCAACGAGTATCCCGACGTGGGCGGCTTGGTGGATGTGGGGCAAGTGTCGTCCGCCTTTGAACACTATGTGCTGTATGGGGGACAGGAGGGGCGGTTGCCGTTGCCCCTGCCCACAATGGAAGAGCGACAAATGGAGGAGCTGGGCGATCGCCGCACCATGGTGGCGTTTATCTCCGGCTGTGCCGGTGCCCCTTACCGTTATCGCTGCGAACACCAGGCGGCAATTTTAGAATCCCTAGGCTACACCGTTGAGCTATTTGAGGTGGGGCAATATCCCCATGACGAGCTGCTGGAGCGGTTTCGGGTAATCGTGATGCACCGGGTTCCCTACCATCGCACCCTGGACGGATTAATTTCGGAAGCCCAGGAGCGGGGCATTCGGGTGATTTTTGAAACGGACGACTGGGTGTTTGAGCCGGAGATGCTCCACCAAATTGAGGATGCGCGGGAGAGCGACGGGGAAACCCAACTGTTCTACACGGAGATGGTAAAGCAGTTCCAGCGGGCGATCGCCCAGTGTGACGGGGTAACGGTGAGCACGCCCCTGCTAAGGGATGCGGTGTTGGCGCAAAATCCTGAGGCGCGGGTAGCGGTGTTGCCCAATCGCATTAGCCCAGAAATGGAACGGGGTGCGATCGCCGCCTTGGAAACCCTTCGCCCGGTGGAAGACCGGGATATGGTGCGCCTGAGCTATTTCAGCGGCACCCGCACCCACCAAAATGATTTTGAACAGTGCGTTTCGGCGATCGCGACGGTGCTAGAACGCTTCCCCCAAGTGCGGCTACGGGTGGTGGGACATTTGGAAGTGCCGGAAATGCTGATGGAGAAATTTGGCGACTCCATTGAAACTCTGCCCATCGTGCCCTGGAAAAAGCTACCGACCCTATATCGGGACACGGATATTAACTTGGCGCCGCTCAACCCTGACGTGCCTTTTACGGCGGGCAAAAGCGAGCTGAAATTTGTGGAGGCGGGGTTAATGGGGGTGCCCACGGTGGCGTCACAGTGGGGTCCCTACGCACAAACTATCACAAGCGAGCCCAACGGCTGGCAGTGTGACACTGAGGCGGAAAGGATTGATGGGCTAACACAGCAAAATGAAAATCCTCACCTGCGCCAGCAACTGGGAGAGGCAGCCCAGGCAGACGTGCGCGATCGCTACCTAACCCGCTCAGCATTGGTGGATAGCTGGCAGGCGTGGCAGTCAGTGTTAACGGCGCCGCCCCTATGGGGTGAAGCGCGGGAATTGATGTTGGGTGTGACGGCAGCCTGGCGGAGAATTTACACCGCTGGTCTTCCTGGGATTACGGCATCGCAGCCCTGGCAAAGCTTATGGGCGATCGCGGCAACAGGGTCACGGTGTATCTCCAAGGGGATCCGGCGCTGAGCAATCACGATTTGCTGGAGCGGAAGCGGGTTTGGGATGAGCGCCTGGCGGGCTCAGTGGCAGCAGTGGAATATTTTGAGCACCGTCACCAGCGTCCGATTGTGTGTGATGTGGCGATCGCCACCCACTGGCAAACGGCGTATTCGGTGGCGGATTTGGAGCGGGTGCGCCTGCGTGTGCATTGGATGATGGCAGATCCCACGGCAGTATCCCCATTGGGCGATCCCCAGCGGGAAGCCAAGGACGCCAGCGTGTTCTTGCCCCTACGCCCGATCGCCGTCGGAGATGAACTGCGAGACTGTTTGGTACAAACGCCGGGCTTCCGCAATGTGGTAGACGCAGTACCCCTGCCCCTAGGACCGGAATTTATAGAGGCGGAACCCCAGTCAGAGCGCCATTTATTACCAGGCAGTCTGGTGAAATTACTGTGGTTTGACGACCCGAATACGGACCCAACGGTGCGATCACAAGTACTAACCACCTTGGCGAGATTACAGCGAGAGTACGGCGAAGGGCTGCTCGTGCAATGTTATGGACGCCCGGCACCGGAAAACTTTGAAGCGGAACACGGGCTGCAACATTTAGGAGACGTGACAACCCAGCGATCGCAGTTACTCAGCCTAGGCACCATTCACGGGGCGATCGCCCAAAGTCCAAAGCAATTTACCGTCGAGGCGATCGCCTGTGGTTGCGTTGGGATCCTGCTTGGGGAAGGGACGTCTCTGGATGATTTGGGAGATTTTGTGGTGCGATCGTCTTTGGATCAAGACAGTTTTGTCAGCTAATTACGACAGCTTATGGACGATGCTCCGCGACGGTGCAAGCTGGCAGAGCAGGGTGCCCGGTGGGCAAGGGAATCAACTTGGGAGAAAACTGCTGAAGCGACCCTCAAAGTTATTAATCAGATCACATTTCTGGGCGCTGATTTAGGGACTGCTGATTTAGGGATTGCTGGTTTAGGAAATAAGGACCCTATCCAATCTTCTGGCAGTGCTGAAGGCTTGGGAGAAAGTGAAGATTGTGATTAGAAAAGTTGTTCAAAAGATAACTCGAATCCCCACAATTCCAGGACGTGCCATTCGTCTTTGGCGTCGGGAAGGGGCATCGGGAGTGGGAGAAAAAATTCTGGATAAACTGTTTCCTGACCGCCCTAAACCAGATGATTGGAATC
>CALCTI010000520.1 GCA_937894105.1 uncultured cyanobacterium | reverse complement strand
AGTACCGGCCTGATCAATCCAAGCAAGCTGGTTGATGCGCCGCGGTTGTGCGCGATCGCGCAGTACCGGTGCTGATTCGTTCGTCAGTTGAAGTTCAATTCGGCTCTGGGGTTCTTTCAGGCGACGGTTGTGGGCATAGGCGAAGGCAGCACCTTGGGCTTGGGATGATCGCGGTACCACCAGGCAATCACTGACGGGAATGGTGCTGGGTAGGTGGTCGGTTTTTAAAAGCACCTGGTGTAAAGGTTCCACATTAAAAGAAAAACCGATGCCAGGATAGGTGATGTCCTGGGTATGATACAGCCCCAGAAGCTGGTCGTAACGTCCTCCCTGGGCGAGCAGCAGGTGGCCGGTTTGGGCGCTGCTAACCACGTCAAAAACAATACCGGTGTAGTAGTTGAAATTTGGCACCAGGCTAAGGTCAAGGGTGATGGGTAACGTTTGACCTCGAGCTTTTCCGCAGTTTTCCAACAGGTCAATTAACGTTTTCAGGTCATTCAGGCGGCGGGTTTGGGTAGGGTTTAAATTCCAGTTACCCACTTTGCTGAGCACCGCTTTGGGCTCCCCTCGCAGATCGAACAATGCCAAGGCGCGATCGCGCAATTCCGGCGATAACTCCAACCCTTCAATGGCCAGGCGATCCAGTTTGCCCAAGGCACGGCGTACCGGCTTTTGCATGGAAGCCGGGAAGTCGGCCAGGAGCGATCGCGTTAACCCCGCCTCCCCCAGCAGCAAATGCCAGTTATCCAAAGACAATGCCTCCAGGGAGTCCGCTAGCAACAGCAGCACCTCAGCATCCGAGAGGGTACCGCCAGTGCCCAATAATTCAACGCCGGTTTGGAAAAATTCCCGCTGACGGCTGGAGGCTCCCGGCGCGGGCTCGCGAAATACTGTGGCGCTGTAACACAGGCGCTGGGGATGGGTGACCCCTGCCATACGGGTAACGGCGGTGCGGGCGATCGATGCCGTTAGCTCCGGCCGCAATCCCAAGTTGCCGTCCTCGCTATCTTGAATTTGAATCACCGTTTCTCGCCGCACCGCACCGCCGGCCACCAAGGTATCCACCCGCTCCAAAGTGGACGTCATAATCCAGTGGTAGCCCCACTGTTGAAACACCTCTTGCAGTTTGGTTTCAATCCAGTGCCGCTGCACAACATCAATCGGCAGAAGATCTTTAGCCCCCAAAGGCGGTTGATAGCTCATGGTTTTATCCGGGACATAACAAGGCAAAAGGGCGGTGCCATAGGGGAGAAGCAACAAAAAGACGGTAAAATGCAGTACAGTTTAACCGCTTGGGGCTGTCTACCCATTGCACGCTTCAGTGTAAAACGCTCGCGACGTTCAGGATGAATTGGATTGCAAGATCCTCAAGTTACTGATCGTCCCGGTCCCATTCCTATTCATTTTGCTTTTATCCATTTTGCTTTTATCCATTTTGCTCTTAGGTTTGCCTTAAGTGTCTCCGCAAATTTCGGTTATTGCTCCTATTTATAACGAGGTGGATAGTCTGCCTCATTTGCTCCCGGCGATCGCCACCAGCCTGGAAAGAACAGGATTAACCTACGAAGTCATTTGCGTAGACGACGGGTCCAAGGACGGCTCCACCCAATGGCTGCAAGAACAAGCCAGCTTTCAGGGGGAGCTGGTGGCAGTAATTTTGCGTAAAAACTATGGGCAAACGGCGGCCATGGCTGCGGGGTTCGATCAGGCGCGAGGGGAAATTATTGTCACCTTGGATGCGGATTTACAAAACGATCCGGCGGATATTCCAGCCTTGCTAACCAAGTTGGATGAAGGATTTGATGTGGTGACCGGTTGGCGCGACTAGCGTCATGATGCGTCTCTTACGCGACTGTTGCCCTCAAAAATAGCCAACTGGATTATCCGCCGGGTGACTGGGGTGCGGGTGCGAGATTATGGCTGCTCCCTTAAAGCGTACCGAGCAGAGCTGGTGGCGGATTTAAATTTATACGGGGAGCTACACCGGTTTTTGATTGCCCTGGCCTATATGGAGGGCGCGCGCATTGCGGAAATGCCGGTGCGCCACCATGCGCGACAGTTTGGGCAGAGCAAATACGGACTGGGGCGTACGGTGCGGGTCATGATGGATCTGCTGACCATTTGGTTTATGAAAAAGTTTTTGACCCGACCGATGCACGTTTTTGGGGCTTGGGGGTTGATTTTGCTGGCGCTGGGGGCGATCGCAGGAGGATACCTATCGGTGCTAAAACTATTTTTCGGGGCGAGTATTGGCGATCGCCCATTATTGTTATTGGCGATCGTCTTATTGCTGAGCGGCCTGCAATTTTTCTGCTTTGGTTTATTGGCAGAACTGCAAATGCGCACTTACCACGAATCCCAGAAGCGTCCCATTTACCGAATCCGCGAAACCGTCCGCAGCACTTAAGGGCTGTTATAAATTAAACCTCAAGCTCAATAGCTGCAAAGGTTTCAGGATCTAATGATTATTTAAAAGGGCATGTACTTCCCACTGCGTAAAGCTTCTGGAGTTTAAGCGATAACACGCCCTAAACCCCGGTGGAGAAAATCCAAAGACAGACGCAATAGACGCTCCCCAAGCCGCCAGCCTTTCTACTTCTTCCGTCCGCCAAATAGCCCACCAAACAGCCCGCCGTTATCAGACTTATTTTTGCTACCAGAGCTTTTGCCTTTAGATCGAGAGCTAGGGGTTGTGCCGCTAGCTCCAGCAAGCCTTTCTAACTTTTGCTTAGCCGCCGCCGCAATGGGATGTCCCGGCTCCAGAGCCAAGGCTCGGTTTAAGTGCACCTTCGCCAAGGTGGTTTGATTTTGCTGCAAATACACCTTTCCCAGAAGGGCATGAGAGCCAGCGTTATTGCCGTCCCGCTTGAGGGCATCTTTCAGCTCCTGAACTGCCATGGAGAGCTGTCCCTTATTCACCAATTCCGTTGCCCGCTGAAGGGCTCGCTCGTTAAAGCTAACTCTGGCACTGGTGGCAGAGCTGGTGGAGTTTTCTGAACTGTCGCTTGTGGAAGCGCCTGGGCGAGGTTTCCTTTGAGGTGGCGACGAGGGCGCGGCGGGACGTGGGGGGGCGCTGGTGGCGGATCGGGGAGTATTAACGGCTTTGCTGCTGCGGGCAAGATAGATCAGGTTCAATTCGCTAATGGTGGCGATCGCTGCCAGCGTCTTCCTTAAGTCCCCATACTGAATCTTGGCCACCTGCTCAATCAGCTTATTATAGGTGCCCTGTAAATCCGCCGCCTTGCGAAGCTGATCCGCCATAGAACTGCGCAAGGGAATCGAAGAGGGCTTTTCCGCCAGTCGCCCTTGAATGACCCGCAGCACCGCATCATGCTCCGCCCGCTTGCTGTCGTTAGACAACGTGGCATTTGCCGGATTAACCAGCTTTGACATTAGGTCCTTTGCATATTCTTTCCCCTCGGAGGTCGCTGCGTCACAGGTGTCCGGATGAAGGCGAGGGGCAATGCGAAGGTAGCGCTTACGAATGCCTCGACTGGCACTGGTGAGGGGGATGCCCAACACGGCGTGGTGGTCAACAATATCTAAGGCGAATAATCCGCGATTAATCTCGAAAGACATGGCGCGTGGGGTTAGGTTTGTCGAAAAGGCAAGGCAACGGAAGTTTGAGTGCTGAGGTGTGGCGATTAAATAAAACGAAGCTCAGCGACTGCTTGCGACTCCTTATCTAGTGTACTGTGACCCAGCGCCGCCTTTCCCTGGGTTTGTGACCGATAAGCACTTTTCCCCAGAATTTTCTCCAGACATTGTTACGAGCTCAGATTTCAGCTCAGCCGTCACTGGAGGCTGTCATCGATCAACGCCCAAATCCAATAGCTGCGAGGGTTTTAACCCCTAGCGTTTTTTGCTTCAAAGGGCATTTATGCCCCGCCGTGTAAAGCTTCTGGAGCTTGATCGATGACACGCCCTAAGGCAGTCCCTAGTTGCGGTATGCGAAATCGGCACTGGCTTCGCTGAGCACAGCGGTGGCAGCTTGCTGGGTGTAAACGACTGAGGCGCTACCTAGAAGAACGGCGGTTAGGATACCGGCGGCCATCATTAGGGAGCTGGGGCGATCGCGACGGAATGAGCGCGAAGAGGCTGGGTCAGCATCCACAGGGGCGGGAGTGGTGATGTCCTGCTCCAGTTCACGGCTGAAACCAGTCCAGCTGTGGCATTCGTAGCTGGCAGAGGGGATTAACAGGGCGGAGGACATCAAGGAAGAAGCGGTGCGGGGAGAGTGCTGAGTCATGATTCTAAGGAGTCTAGAGTGATCGACAGTGCGAGCTAGCGGTGCCCCAGTGACTTAAAACCGGAAGCCGTTTCGCTGACAATCTCAATATCCCTGTTTTTCCCTAGGTTTACCGTGTCGAGGATCCGTCTATCCCATGACCTTTGCCGGTAATTTTTATGACCGAACTCGCCCTGACCATTGACGGATTACCGTATCCTTTCTGACGGGTAGCACGCCTTGGTGGTGACTTAGATCACCACCTTGCCCTTAAATTATCCAGTTCACCAGCAGGCTAGGGGCAGGGAGCAGTACCAGAGCCGCGATCGCCAGGGTGACCAGCCCCATAAAATCTCGCCCGTTATCCAGGGGGGAAACGTCATTCAATGCGGGGCGATCGCCAGCGGGGACAAAAAATAACATCAGCGCCACCAGCAAAAACTCCGTGCGCACCAGGGACAAAATCAGCAACACCAAGCGGGTTACCTGTCCCACAATGGCCCCCACGCGCTGCCCCACCATGGCGTGGATAATGCGCCCGCCGCTGAGGGAGCCAATGGGCAACAACTTTAAGGTGGTAAACCATAGCCCCACATAGCCAGCGATCGCCAACGGTTGCAACGCCAAGCCTTGGGACGGGGCGGGGAAGCTAGGCAAAGCTAACTTGCTGAGCAGCAATAACAACAGGGAGCTACGCGGGTCTAGGGCATTCACATTAAACACATTCAGCACCCGCGCAGTATTCTCCAACGGCACCAAGGTGGATAGACTGAGCCCAGCGCACAAGACGGGCAACGCCACCAACAGTCCCAGCAATGTGCCCACCACGCTAATATCCAGCAACGCTTTGCGATGGGGGATCGGCCCTCGCAGCTGAGCAAACGCTCCCAAAGTGCCGAGAAAAAATGGGGCGGGAATAAAATAGGGCAACACTGCGGGAATCCGGTGTCGCAGTGCCATCAGGTAATGGCTACCTTCGTGGGCAAGGAAAATGGCTATTAGCGCCACACTGTAGGGCACGCCGCGCTGGAGAAACTCCCAATCCCGCCGCAGCCCCACCTGGTTATTGACAATTTCTGCCCCCATCACCGTGGTGGTAAACAGGGTAAACATCAACAACAGGGGCGCAATCAGGAACTGATATTTTACAAACCATCGTCCTTGCTGTTGCACGGCGGCATCGTCAGGGGAGGCGACGGCGAATTGGTTGCCCACCGTATTTTCAACCGTTTTGTCGCCCATACGTTTAACCCCCTCTTTCAAATTGGTGAGGTCATATTTAGGGGACAGATTTTTGGCGTAGGGGTTAGGAACGATCGCAAAAAATGGTTTTCCGTGACGCCCCTCCTGGAGGAGCAGTAAAAAGCGATCGCTAAAAGTTTGGGCTAGCTTTTTGCCGATAGTATCGTAGGCCGCTTCCGCATTGGTGCGCAGTTGACCGTGACAAATGGCCACCTGGGGACGATATTCCACCTGGCGCAGGTAAAACGTGGACCAGGAAAAACAGGATTCTAAGCGCTGTTCTTCCTGTTGGTCTAATAATCGCGGTATTTTGGTGTCCAGCTTGCCTTCGAGGGCTTCACGAATGGTGGAAAAAGTGGGCGGCTTATTAAACGATCCGGTGGGCGTACCGTCCCGTTGGGGCGACGTTTGATCTGGGCTGCTGTCCTCCTGATTAGGATCTTGAGTGCTTTCGCCGGTATTTTGCCTGGCATCCTCCCCAGCTTTGCCGTTGGAGTCCCCTGGCGATCGCCCCCACTGCACCAACGCCGCGTACAGCACTGGACACACCAAAAATGGCACCACCGCCAAGGCTGCAGGCAACGGGCGATCGTTGCCGTACACCAAAAACCACGTGGTCCAAATCAGCGCTGGAGTCATCATCACTAACCACAGCACCCACACCGATGTTTTGGTGAAACCGCCTACGCTTTGCTTAACAACCCAGTAGGCCATTAATCCCACCAACAAAAGCCAAAAAATCATACCTATGCCCAAACAACCCCAAGCTGCTTTTGAATCAGTGTTTGCTTTTTCCCCAAACCGGGCAACCCTCGGGGGAACGTCCTATCTTATTTTAGGGAATCGCGCCGGTGGGGTTGAAGCGATCCCTTCACCGATCCCAAATCCACAGCCGAATGGTGGCGGTCCGTGGAGCGATCGCCCCCCCGAAACCGGCGATCCTCAGGGCAATGATCGCGATCGCAATGATTCCCCCTTCTCGCAACATTGTGTACAGGATGGTTTACCCCAGGACGACGATCTGCCCCAGATAAACGGTTTAGCTGATAACTGCTTAATTGACTGTCCACCTTGGGATGAGGGCATGGAAGCCCTATTGCGGGAGCGGGGAGGTATTGGCTGGTTAATCATTACCAATCGTGACGGCATTGCCACCTTAAAAACCGTTCGGGAAATTCAAAACGCCTTTAAATGTCAGGTGGTGATCCAAGAGCAAGAAGCCTATTTATTGCCGGGGCTGGAGCTGAAAACCTTTCACCGGGAACTGGCGATCGCCCCCGATCTCCAAGTAATTTGGACCCCCGGCTACTCTCCCGGATCAAGCTGTGTGTACCTCAATCGCTATGGCGGCACCCTGTTTAGCGGTCGCCACCTGCTACCCACCCCCGACGGCAATTTACGTCCCCAGCGCCACCCTAAAACCTTCCACTGGACGCGACAGTTGAAACACGTTGAGGCATTGCGATCGCGATTTACCGCCCACACGCTGCAACACTGCTGCCCAGGAGCTAACATTGGAATTCTAAAAAAATCCCTGAAGAACCCTGACACCCAGGGCGATAAAAAAGGCGGCAATGCCATCTACCACATAGCCCACGCTCAGCTCGTGCAAAGCCTTGAAGCCTTGAATCCTTTAGACAGCGGCAGCCTTGAGACAACAGTTTAATGATCAATTTTATAGTGATCGACTTTTCAAATTACGCAATCTAGCGCTATTGAGCTTGGGACTAGGGGCTGTCATCATTTAAACCTCAAAGCCTCTCGTTGTAACGGTTTCAGCCCCTAGTCTTTTTTGTTTTAAAAGGGCGTGTACTCCCCACTGTATAAGGCTTCTGGCTCTTAATTGATGACACGCCCTAGGCGGCGGGTATTTATACTCTGGATTTATCATCCTCTGTCCGCCCAAAACCCCAAAAATACCGCGCCCACGTCAAAACTTTACAGCTTCACCTCAATGTCCACACCGGCAGGTAGATCCAACTTCATCAGCGCATCAATGGTCTTGGACGAGGGCTGATAAATATCCACAAGGCGGCGGTGGGTGCGGGTTTCAAAATGTTCCCGAGAATCTTTGTTCACGTGGGGCGATCGCAGCACACAATAAATACGACGCTTCGTCGGCAAGGGAATCGGTCCAACCGCCGACGCACTGGTGCGATTCGCAGTCTCCACAATCTTTTCGCAGGACGTATCCAGCAATTTGCGATCAAACGCTTGCAGCTTAATCCGAATTTTCTGCTGTTGAATCGTAGCCATGGTCAAAACACCATTAAATTTTCAAGGTTCAAACTGGGTCTATTCAGGCCCCCAGGAAAACGACCCAACTTTTTCCTAGGTCAAAACTGCTCTCGCACTTGCCCTTCTTGTCGAACTTGACAACCTTGAGACAATCAATCTTATGGCAACTAAACCAAAGTCATCCAGGATTCTACCGCTCAAAGGAATGGGGATGTCATATTGTTGGACATCCCCATCATCAAATTCATCCGCTGGGCTAGGCAGTAATCTTAGAGACAACGCCAGCGCCGATGGTCCGACCACCCTCACGGATAGCGAAACGCATCCCTTGCTCAATCGCCACAGGCTGAATCAGCTCAACGTCCATCTTCACATTGTCACCAGGCATAACCATCTCCATATCACCGCCATCTTGGTCGGTGTACTTAGTGATAGCACCGGTCACATCGGTGGTCCGAATGTAGAACTGAGGACGATAACCACCGAAGAAAGGAGTGTGACGCCCCCCCTCATCCTTCGTAGCACGTAAACCTCAGCCTCGAACTTAGTGTGAGGGGTGATAGCCCCCTTTTTCGCTAGCACCATGCCGCGCTCAATGTCATCCTTCTGGATACCACGCAGCAGAATACCAGCATTATCGCCCGCTTGACCCTCTTCCAGGCTCTTACGGAACATCTCAATACCGGTAACAGTGGTTTCGCGAGTGTCCTTAATCCCGACGATTTCCACCACATCGCCCACCTTAACCACACCGCGCTCAATACGACCGGTGGCAACGGTACCACGACCGGTGATGGAGAACACGTCCTCAACCGCCATTAGGAATTCTTGGTCTACGTCACGGACAGGCTCGGGGATATAAGCATCCACCTCATCCATCAGCTTGTAAATCTTTTGGACCCACTCGGTTTCACCTTTGCCAGCGGTGATATCTTCAACCGCCTGCAGTGCAGAACCAATGATAATAGGAATATCATCGCCAGGGAAATCGTAGTCACTCAGAAGTTCGCGCACTTCTAGCTCTACCAACTCCAGCAATTCCTCATCATCCACCTGGTCTTCCTTGTTCATGAAAACAACCAAGTTTGGCACGTTTACCTGCTTCGCCAACAGGATGTGCTCACGGGTCTGGGGCATAGGCCCATCAGCCGCCGCTACCACCAAAATGCCGCCGTCCATTTGAGCGGCACCGGTGATCATGTATTTCACATAGTCAGCGTGCCCCGGGCAGTCCACGTGGGCGTAGTGACGACCATCGGTCTCATACTCAACGTGGGAGGTATTGATAGTAATACCCCGAGCTTTCTCCTCGGGAGCATTGTCAATATCTTCATAGTTAGCAGCTTCGGCCTGCCCTTTTAGGGACAATGCCATGCTGATAGCAGCCGTCAATGTGGTTTTGCCGTGGTCCACGTGACCGATGGTGCCAATATTGACGTGGGGTTTATTGCGCTCGAACTTTTCGCGTGCCATGAGTTATCTACGTGTCTTGTTTTTGCTATGCGAACCCTTTACTCTTCGCGATGAGAGCTTCAGCCACATTCTGAGGAATCTCATCATACCGGCTAAACTCCATCGAGAATATACCCCGACCTTGGGTTTTTGACCGAATGTCGGTGGCATACCCGAACATGGTGGCCAAAGGTACTTTAGCATTGACCTTGGCCAATCCTTCTTCGGAGCCCGTCCCCTCAATTTGGCCGCGACGGGAGTTCAGGTCACCAATGACGTCCCCGAGGTAATCGTCGGGAACTTCGACCTCAACTTTCATCATGGGCTCAAGAAGGACGGGGTCCGCCTGCATCGCGGCTTTTCGCATTGCCATGGATCCGGCAATTTTAAAAGCCATTTCCGAAGAATCGACTTCGTGGTAGGAACCATCGACCAAAGTCACCTTCACGTCGATGAGGGGATAGCCTGCAATGATACCTGATTCGCAGGCCTCTCGCATCCCCTGTTCCGCTGGACCAATAAATTCGCCGGGAATGACGCCCCCTGAAATTTTAGATTCAAAGGTGAAGCCGCTGTCGCGATCGCCCGGCTCCAGCTCAATCACCACGTGCCCGTACTGCCCTTTGCCTCCGCTCTGGCGAATAAATTTGTCCTCTGCCTTAGTTGCCTGGCGCACCGTTTCTCGATAGGCCACCTGGGGATTGCCGATGTTAGCCTGCACCTTAAATTCCCGCAGCATCCGGTCCACCAAAATTTCCAGATGCAGTTCTCCCATCCCCGCAATCACCGTCTGGTTACTTTCGGGGTCCACAGAAACCTGGAACGTAGGATCCTCCTCAGAAAGGGATTGCAGCGCCTTAGACAGCTTGTCCATATCCTGCTTCGTCTTAGGCTCCACGGCAACGGAGATCACCGGCTCAGGAATGTAGAGCGATTCCAGAACCACCGGCGACTTGGGATCGCAAATGGTGTCGCCGGTGGTGGTGGCTCGCAGCCCCAAAGCTGCTCCTAAATCCCCTGCCCGCAGCTCATCCACTTCCTGCCGCTCATCCGCCTTCATCACAATAAGTCGCGCCAGCTTTTCCTTCTTTCCCTTACTGGCATTCAGCAAATAGGCTCCCTTCTTAATGACGCCGGAATAGACCCGAATAAAGGTAAGGCGCCCAAAGGGATCCGCCATCAGCTTGAATGCCAACGCCGACGCCGGAGCCTCATCATCCGCTTCCCGCCTCACTGCCTCTTCACTGTCCGGTAGCGTCCCCTCGATCGCCGGCACATCGATGGGCGCAGGCAAATAATCCACCACCGCATCCAGCAGCAGCTGCACCCCTTTGTTCTTAAAAGCAGAGCCACAAAGCACGGGCACAATGGTGCCGTCAATGGTGCTTTTACGCAGGGCGTCACGAATTTCCGCCTCCGTTAAGGCTTCCCCTTCCAAAAATTTCTCCACCAGGGCGTCGTCCGTTTCCGACACCGCTTCCACCAACATCAGACGATACTCCTCCGCCTGCTCGGCCACTTCGTCGGGAATGTCGGTCTCCTGAATATCAGTGCCCAGGTCGTTGGTGTACAGGTGCGCTCGCATGGTCACCAGGTCCACAATGCCCCGGAAATCGTCCTCAGCTCCAATGGGAAGCTGGATGGGGACGGCGTTGCTTTTAAAGCGATCGCGAATTTGGTCGTGCACCTTTAAAAAATTCGCCCCGGTGCGGTCCATTTTGTTCACAAACACAATGCGAGGCACGTTGTAGCGATTCGCCTGCCGCCATACGGTTTCTGACTGGGGCTGAACACCACCCACGGAGCAAAACACCGCAATCACCCCGTCCAGCACCCGCATGGACCGCTCCACCTCAATGGTGAAATCCACGTGTCCGGGAGTGTCAATGATATTGATGCGGCGATCGCGCCATTCAGTGCTGATAGCAGCGGCAGTGATGGTAATCCCTCGCTCCCGCTCCTGGTCCATCCAGTCCGTCACCGCCGTCCCGTCATGGACCTCACCCATTTTGTGCACCACACCGGAGTAGAACAAAATCCGCTCCGTCGTCGTGGTTTTTCCCGCATCGATATGGGCTGCAATACCAATATTGCGAACCCGTTCCAGGGGGGTTACTCGTCCCATAACGATCTCCTATCTGCCTATCGCTATTTGTTATACAGATTGTTATACAAACAATCCCAGCCGCCCAAAGTCACCCCTAAGATACCTTTGTCAGCAAATCAAAACCCATTTACCACCATAAAAAATCCACAGGGCGCTGCGCTCAGGCAATCACAACGATTCGCCCCCTGACTCAACAGGTAGGCGAATCGTTAGAAACCTATTCGCGCCTATGACCTCGCAGCCAGGCAAAAGCCAGAATGCATCGCTGGCAATAACCCTGTCTCGCTTTAGCTAGGGGCTGTCATCAATTGAATCCCTAAGTCAAGAGCCGTAGGGGTTTCAGCCCCTAGACCTGTTTGTTTTCAAAGGGCGCATACTCCCCACTGCATAAGGCTTCTGGAGATTAATTGATGACACGCCCTAGCCTTAATAACGATAGTGGGCAAATGCCTTGTTCGCTTCAGCCATCCGGTGGGTTTCTTCCCGCTTACGAATCGCATTGCCCGTTTCGTTAGAGGCGTCCATAACCTCATTGGCAAAGCGCATCACCATGCTCTTACCGGGGCGCTGGCGGGAAAACTGAATCAACCATCGCAGGGCCAGGGCCGTACCCCGACCAGCGCGGACTTCCATGGGCACCTGATAGGTGGCGCCACCCACCCGGCGAGCTTTTACCTCCACTAGGGGAGTGGTATTTTTAACGGCTTGCTCGAAGATCTCTAGGGGGTCAGAGCCGGTGCGCTCATTAATAATTTTGAACGCATCATAAACAATGCGAGAAGCCACAGACTTCTTGCCTTGTCTCATAATGCGGCGAATGGTCATGCTGACCAGGCGGCTGCTATAAACCGCGTCGGGGGGAACGGTGCGCTTTTGGGCGGATGAACGGCGAGACATTTACGAGGGGGTTAAGTAACGACGAGGTTGATGGAATGCAAAAGAGGGGCTGGAATGCGCCGAGAAGTAAACAATGGCTTCTACTATGCTGTCTACTATTTCGGACGCTTGGCACCGTACTTAGAACGACTCTGGCGACGATCCTTAACACCAGCCGTGTCTAGGGTTCCCCGAACGATGTGGTAGCGCACACCAGGTAGATCCTTGACACGACCACCACGAATCATGACCACAGAGTGCTCCTGAAGGTTGTGACCAATGCCGGGAATGTAGGCCGTCACTTCAAAGCCAGAGGTGAGACGCACACGAGCCACCTTGCGCAAAGCTGAGTTGGGCTTTTTCGGGGTGGTGGTGTACACACGGGTACAAACGCCCCGGCGCTGGGGGCAGCTCTTTAAGGCTGGAGACTTGGTTTTTTTCTTAGCTTTTTTCCGCTCGGACCGAATAAGCTGCTGAATCGTGGGCATGGGCTACCGCAATGGTAAGGGTGAAATAATTTTACTTTGGTCGGCAAAATTTAGCGGCAACGTCGGAGAGACGGATAAAGCAACGAAAATTTTGCAACGGTCTTGGATGATATCAATCGGTTTTTTCCTTTGTCAATAACCAGGGGCTCGGTGGGGTGGTTCTGCCAACTGTGTAAGTTCGGTTCGCAGAGGGCAAGCCTGCCAGTCAGGAAGGCGATGCATGCTTAGTCTAGGTCGAAGCAAACGCCGCAGCTACAGGTTTTGACGGCATGGGGGTTAACAAATCGAAATCCACCACCGATTAAATCTTCTGAATAATCGACGGTCAGTTCTCTACACCATGGTTGACTGTGCTCTGGCACCGACAGTTGTAAGTTCTGATCTAGGGGGTCTGTTTTTGGAGCGTCTGGGGCGATCGCGTCT
The DNA here is from genome assembly GCA_937894105.1 of uncultured cyanobacterium. Lineage (GTDB taxonomy): Bacteria > Cyanobacteriota > Cyanobacteriia > CACIAM-69d > CACIAM-69d > CALGDE01. The sequence goes on along the minus strand of CALCTI010000520.1, from coordinate 3,622 downwards.
TCAAGGGAAGGAGAAAGTTGTAAGTCGTAGGCCCATTTATGGCAACTACCGCTGACCTTGCTCAAGGTTACGGTCCAATGGGTGGTAGAGTCTGCCTGTTCCTGGGCTCGCCGCCACCGCTGTAACTCGGCGATCGCCGCAGCACTAAATTTAACCAACGCTCAACTCCCTGAAACTGCGACCCCTAAAAAGAGGCGACTGAGTCGCCCCTTCAACGGCTAATTTTGATGACTTACTAGTTTTGATGACTTACTAGCTTTGATGACTGAACGGATGCTTGTCATCATGCCCGTCAACTAAAATCCTCGTCAACTCGAGCAATACCCCCAGCAGCGATCGCCCACTCAGCCGCCCCTTACTTAGCGCGGGCATAATCATCTTCAAAACGAACAATATCGTCTTCACCCAGATACTGACCATTTTGAACCTCAATCAAAACCAAAGGAATCACGCCAGGGTTTGTTAGGCGATGATTGGTACATTGGGGCACATAGGTAGACTGATTGCTGCACAGCATAATTTCTTTCTCGCCACACTCCACCAGTGCCGTCCCCGACACCACAATCCAGTGCTCACTGCGATGGTGATGCATCTGTAAGCTCAACCGGTGTCCCGGGTTCACCTCAATGCGCTTAATTTTGTACCCCGTCCCCTCTTCCAAGGTAGTGAACGATCCCCATGGACGCTGCACTGTGGCAGACGCTGGGGCAAGGGACAGCTCTTCCGGAGCCTCTTTAACCGGTACTTCCTTAACCTGTTGTCCGTTTAACGAAGACACTTCAACTTTTGCCACAGCCATGGATTGTAAGCTCCACTTTGTATAGTCTACAAATCGATCTTCAAATCTAAAGTACCCAGGCACCCAGCTAAATTGACCACGCTGTTACCGTTGCATCACCGCTTTTTTCTACAGCGATCACCACCAATAAATCCTATCGCCTAGCCAGGTTGTCATACACCATTCCCAGTCCCTGATCCTTCGGCACCTGCCCCAAATAACCGCACATCACACGCCTTCCTGGAGTTGCTCTGCACCGTCGCATAATTAGTATCGATCTTAACCGCTTGAACGGGATCCCATAGGTCAAAGCCACCGACTTCGTTGTCAAATTTTACGTTTCATGGTCATTTTGCGCCCACAGTCAGGAACGTCCCCAAGACAATTCACAGCAAGAAACCCAGGGAAATTTTCTCTGTCCGTGGTGGGTCAGCCCTTCGGTGATAATCTTGTACTGGCTATTGCCTGAATAGCCGAGAGTGAAGCAAAGGCGACAGAATTTTTTGCTCTGTGTCACACAGCTTCAAACCTCACAATTTCAGGTTCGCCCCACTGTCTCCAAAGTCTCGTTCCGCTGCTAGCGCTCTGCAGGCTTCTAAACGTAGGTTTTCTAGACGGGCGATCCCTCGGGCAGGTTTAAACTAGCCACTTACCTCTCGGTTGCTATCGGCATCGACCGTTACCAAGGGGAGCGAGTTAAACAACAAACTCTAGAAAACTCTGGACATTTAATCACAGGCTCATAACTACAGGCTCAAGCATGGTCACCACCACAGAGAAACAAAATATCGGCAACATCACCAAAATTATCGGCCCGGTAATTGACGTGAAATTCCCCAGCGGTTCACTACCTCGGATCTACAACGCCCTGAAAGTTGAAGGTACCAACCGCGCCGGTCAAAACGTCTCCGTAACCTGCGAAGTGCAGCAGCTATTGGGAGATAACCAGGTACGAGCGGTGTCCATGAGCACCACCGACGGTTTGATTCGCGGAATGGAAGTGGTTGATACCGGCTCCCCTATCAGCGTCCCCGTGGGTAAAGCCACCTTGGGTCGAATTTTTAACGTGCTCGGTGAGCCTGTGGACGAAAGGGGCCCCGTGGACGCGGAAGAAACCTTCCCCATTCACCGTCCCGCGCCTAAGCTAACGGATCTGGAAACCAAGCCCTCCGTTTTTGAAACAGGCATCAAGGTGATTGACCTGTTAACCCCCTACCGTCGCGGTGGAAAAATCGGTCTCTTCGGTGGGGCCGGCGTGGGCAAAACCGTAATTATGATGGAGCTGATTAACAACATCGCCACCCAGCACGGCGGTGTATCAGTCTTTGGTGGTGTAGGGGAGCGCACCCGTGAAGGGAATGACCTCTACAACGAGATGATTGAGTCCAACGTAATCAACGCTGAAAATCTCAACGAGTCGAAGATTGCGTTGGTATATGGTCAGATGAATGAGCCCCCCGGAGCTCGCATGCGCGTGGGTTTGTCCGCTTTGACCATGGCGGAGTACTTCCGTGATGTGAACAAGCAGGACGTGTTGCTCTTCATCGACAACATTTTCCGCTTTGTACAGGCTGGCTCCGAGGTGTCTGCACTGTTGGGTCGTATGCCCTCCGCTGTGGGATACCAACCCACTTTGGGTACCGACGTGGGTGACCTGCAAGAGCGTATTACGTCCACCACCGAAGGTTCTATTACTTCTATTCAGGCGGTTTACGTCCCTGCGGATGACTTGACTGACCCGGCACCGGCAACCACCTTTGCCCACTTGGATGGAACCACCGTGTTGTCTCGTGGTTTGGCGTCCAAGGGGATTTATCCCGCTGTGGATCCTTTGAACTCCACCTCTACCATGCTTCAGCCGGACGTTGTGGGCGACAGCCACTACGACACCGCGCGGGCTGTGCAGTCCACCTTGCAACGTTACAAGGAGCTTCAGGATATTATTGCGATTCTGGGTCTGGACGAGCTGTCTGAGGGAGACCGCTTGATTGTGGCTCGGGCTCGTAAGGTGGAGCGTTTCTTGTCCCAGCCTTTCTTTGTGGCTGAGGTGTTCACCGGTTCTCCTGGTAAGTATGTTTCCTTGGAGGACACCATCAAGGGCTTCAATATGATCCTGAACGGAGAGCTAGACGAGTTTCCTGAGCAGTCTTTCTACCTGGTGGGCGATATTAACGAGGCGATCGCCAAGGGTGAAAAGCTAAAAGCGAAAGGATAAACCACACGCCTTAAGCGCCCCTCCTGAGAAGAAATGAAGGAGCTGGGCGCTTTGATATTTATCTTGCTGGTATTTAGTGTTGCTGTTTTAAGGTTGGTTGACCCATGAGTTTGACGGTTAAAGTTATTGCGCCGGACAGTACGGTCTGGGATGCACCCGCCGATGAAGTGGTGTTGCCTAGCACCACCGGCCAGGTGGGTATTTTGCCTGCCCACGCTCCCTTGCTAACCGCCTTGGATACGGGGGTGATGCGGGTGCGCGACGGTCAGTCCCAGTGGACGGCGATCGCCCTGATGGGTGGTAACGCTGAGGTGGAAAATGACGAGGTGGTGGTTCTGGTTAACGGTGCCGAGCGGGGCAGCGATATTGATCAGAATGAAGCCAAAGCGGCGCTATCTGAGGCTCAGAAAGCCTTAGACGCGGTTCCCAGTGGCATTTCCCAAGAGCGAATTAAGGCAGACCAAGCGTTGAAGCGAGCCCGTGCTCGGGCGCAAGCTTCTGGCGGCGCGGAGTAGAGCGATAGGTGTAAGCCTGCGAGTCGGGTGCATTGATTGCAACTGACTGCGGACAATTAGGGGATGTCATCAATTGGATCCCTAAGTCAAGAGCCGTAAGGGTTTCAGCCCTTA
>CALCTI010000519.1 GCA_937894105.1 uncultured cyanobacterium | reverse complement strand
GAATTGCGTTAAATCTCACCGAAATCATAGCGCGGTTTAATTGTCGGATTCTCCCAGGGTTATCAACACGTCACCGGGAACCCTAACCGTCACTCCTCCGGTTGATCCGGGCGCGATCCTGGCAATAGGGCCCGAATGCGACTGCCGGACGAGATTAAACCGCGCACATTTTCCTGGGACACCCGCCCGAGGATATAGCCGGTAATGCGCCCCAGCAATGCCGATAATTCTTTACTTTCCAAAATCCCCAGCAAGCCAAACAAAATAATGGCAATCACAATTAAAAACAGGGTCATAATTTGAATTCCCTGGTTGCCTGCCAGAATTTCCGCCGCCCCTTCGCCAGACCGCTGCAACGTCACAAAAAAGGCGGCGATCGTTAGCCCCACCAATAAACAAAATCCCAAGCTCGCCCACAGCCGGTACGCATCTTGGCGCAGCGTGGCCCGCACCTGCTTATCGGTCTCCACCTTGCACCGGTCCGCAGCCAGGATTTGCCCCTTAATCGTTGTCAACTCTTGGCTACGGGCATCGTAAATGGTCTTGTTCACGATTAATTGCCGCTGCTTTCCATCCAGGTCGCGCTCCTGATTTTTGAGCTCTTCCAACCGCAATTCCAGCCCCGAACTCAGGGGACTATCCAGCAACGCGAGGTCCCTATCCTGCTGCGATCGCCGCGCTTCCTCTGCCTTTTGCCGCTGCAACTCCTTCGAAACCGTTTGAATATCCTCTTTCACCCGCGCAATTTGGCTAGTTAACGCCTGCTGTTGCGCCTCAAAATTCACCCCCGACGGTTCCCCGGTGCCGCCATCGATCGCCATTCCCTGAAGCACCCCCTCCAGCTTCTCCCGCTGGCGCTCCAGGGAGAGGGCTAACGCCACCTGGCGATCGCGGAAATTCACCCAATCGTCATAGGATGACAGCCCTACCAGCTCTGGGCAGGCGGCGATCGCAGGATCTTGACCGGGGAGCTGGGCGGAGGACGTGGCAGTTCCATAAGTGGCGATCGCTACCACACCCGCCAAGAACAGCGCCAGAAAGCGACCCAAAAAACGCCTCCTACCTCTAAAAAATCCTCTGAACCCACCCATGGCAAAACTCCCGCAACCACCTTAGGGTTCTAGCACGATTCCCCACAGATCCCGCCCCAGACCTGTTGTTTCGCCGCGATCGCCCAGCCTCCAACCGCAACCAGTTAAAAAACTGACACCCCATCTCCGTATTCAACCGGCTTGAAAACCCCCGAACCCCAATCTCCACGAGGGTTTTAGAAAAATACTGCATACCCTACCTCATCTTCCTGAAAGTGTCCATTGACTCAGAAAGAAGGGTTAACGAGTTCAAGACATTGACCTATGCACCTACGCCCTTCCATCCTAATCGCCGCCCTAGCCCTATCCGCCGGAGCTGCGATCGCCGAAGCTGCACCAGCCCAAGCCGGAATCACCCAATTCCAAGAAACCCACCAAGACGCAGCCCCCGTCAACTCCACCGAAGCCCGTCGTCGCTACCGTCGTCGCACCCGCACCTCCCACCGAGGCAGCGGTCGTCGTCAAATGATTCGCCATATCCTCGCCACCGAAGCGTAGGACGTTTATCCTAGGGCGTGTCACCAATTAAGAGCCAGAAGCCTCATACAATGGGGAGCACACGCCATTTCAAAACAAAAAAGACTAGGGGCTGAAACCGTTACAGCGAAAGGCTTTGAGGTTTAAATGATGATCGCCCCTAGCCACCGCCAAAGGTTGTTAATGCAACCGGCCGCAAGAGAATGGCAAAGATTAACTCTCGATTGAGGTCAAAACAGCGAGCCCAAAACAATCATCAGGATTCTCTTCATCGTGCATAGGACCATGGGCTAAAGGTGCCGCTGCCTATGGCGTGTCATCAATTAAACTCCAGAAGCCTTACGCAGTAGGAAGTTCACGCCCCTTTTGAGTGAAAATATCAGGAGCTACAACCCTTACCGCTATTGAGCTTGAGATTTAATTGATGACAGCCCCTAAGACGGTGAGCGAAGGCGTTGAATTGTTATCTTCCGCGTCGCTGGCTTCGGCGAAATCCACTCAGCAGACCGCGAGCTAGGTGCTAATTGTTACGCTGGAACCCGCAAAAATCGAAGTCAATCGCCCGCTGTCACAGTGCAACAGCGGGCTTTAACGTTTTAGGGATTTGGAATTCAAAAAAGCTCTTTAAAGATGCGTTTGCCAAAGAACCTCCTTCTAGGAGCTGTCATCAGTTAAATCTCAAGCTCAATAGCGGTAAGGGTTTCAGACCCTAGTATTTTTTGTTTAAAAGGGGCGTGAACTTCCTACTGCGTAAGGCTTCTGAAGTTTAATTGATGACACGCCCTAGCCCCTTTCATCTATTGCCCCTATTCAGTTGTAGGCTGCATTAGAAAAGACCTTTCGTCGAATATTATTTCATTCAAGCAATGTCTAACTCCCAGTGCCTTACACTGCTAAAGGTAGGACTATGATGCGGATATAAACAAAAACGACGTATAAAATTTCAGGCTTTTAAGACATACACTTTGCGCCACCAAGAATTGAGTTGTGGTTAGTTTTGATTAACTTGCAATTGCAATTTGAATAATGTGAGGCAGCAGGGCATCTACGTGGTTATACTGATATCGCCGGAGTGATTGCCTGCTTTTGAGGTAATGATCTTTGCGCCAAAAGTAGGCTTAGGCTTCAACGTTAATGTCACTGCTGTGGAGAGGCATTGGCTCTGGGTTTTCTGGTGCGACGGTCCTGTTGGCACATTGGATAATTACTGAATTTAAGGGGCGTTGGGTAAAGGGCGATCGCCAAGGCTATACACTGGCGTAAAATTCGGCGCTTTGACCACATTTTGCCCGCATAATAATAGTCCGTTCCGTCCTGCACCATCGCACCACTTGGGGGTTTTGTGAAAGACATTGAGTTAATCCAGAAACTAAGCTCGAGTGCGATGGATCGCATCTTGATGTTTTTGGCCTTTAGTGCCATGCGCAAGAGCGGCCATCGCCACGGGGCGTTTTTGGATGCGGCGGCGACGGCGGCCAAGTGCGCGATTTATATGACCTATATGGAGCAGGGGGAAAATCTGCGCCATACGGGTTACTTGCACCATATTGAGTCGAAGCGGGTTAAGGCGATCGTTGAGGAGATTCGCGGGGCTTTGACCAAGGGCACCTTGCTGAAGATGTTGGGTTCTCAGGAGCCTCGGTATTTAATTCAGCTACCGGCGGTATGGCTGGAGCGGCATCCATGGCAGTCGGGACGATCGCGCATTTCCAACAATAGCTTGACGGGCGAAGAGAAGCGGCATTTGGAAGATAAGCTGCCGGGGGATTTGCCCGATGCTCAGGTGTTGAATTCGTTTCAGTTTATGGAGTTGGTGGAATTTCTCCATCGGCGATCGCAGGAAACATTCCCCCCAGAGCGACAAATGGCGTTGAGCGAGGCTTTGACGGAGCATATTCGCCGTCGCCTGCTGTTTTCCGGCACGGTGTTGCGCATTGATTCGCCCTGGGGAATGCCCTTTTATGCCCTGACGCGATCGTCCTATTGGACCCCAGCGGATCAGGAAGCGCGGACGGTGGCGATGGTGGAAGATACGGCCCAGTTTTTCCGGCTGCGTAAGGATTGGTCCGAGGCGCGCGGGGAAACGTTCCGGGCGTTGGAAGAGTTGGAAATTGCCGAGGAGCACATTGGGGATGCTCTGGCGGATTTGGATAATTTATTGCGCGATTGGGCAGACCGCTATCACGACGACGACGGCGTGCCGATGGTGTTGCAAATGGGCGTTGGGCATCGCGACGAAGACAGCGCTTAAGGCGTGTTACCCATTAATTTCCAAAAGCTTGCAATTTCCAAACGCGTAGCCTGCGTAAAACGCACCGCATAACAATTCAATTCAAGCCTTTGGGTCGGTGCTTTGGAACGCACCCTACGTTTTTGGCGGTTGAGAATTTGATAGTGCGATAGGGGTGGAGGGACTTGAACCCTCACGACCTTTACGGTCAACGGATTTTAAGTCCGCAGCGTCTACCATTCCGCCACACCCCCGGACCTGCTAGGGCGATCGCGCCGTTTGCAGGCTTACAGGATAAGGGCGATCGCCCATCAGGGTCAATCATTCCGACGTCACATTGCCGGAATTTTACGTTTGTGTTTTGTGTCCGTAGTTTCGCACCTGTGGTTCTGATGCCCCTTAGGCTGCGCCCTCTTCGTAGGTGGGATAGTCCACATAGCCTTCGGAACCGGGAGAATACCAGCGAGATGGATCTGACGAGTCCGCTAGGGGATGTCCGTTGGCGAAGCGGTTGATTAGGTCGGGGTTGGTGATATAGGGGCGACCGAAAGCGACTAAATCAGCATTTCCTGCGGCGATCGCCTCTTCCGCCGCTTCCTGGGTATATCCACAGTTACCAATAATGGTGCCGGGGTAAACCTGACGAAACTCTGCCAGGGTCATCGGTTCACCTTGCTCGTGGAAGCCAAACCCCAGCCCATCCATGATATGCAAATAGCCCAAGTTGTACTGCTTAAGCTGCTCCACAACATATAAATAAGTTTCGCGATAGTCCGGCGAGCCCACATCGTTGTACACGCCGTTAGGAGAAAGGCGGATGCCCACATTGCCGGACGCCCACACCGTCAACACAGCTTCGGTAATTTCTTTAAGAAATTGGTATCGCTTTTCCAGGGTGCCGCCGTAGCGATCGCTGCGATGATTCACTTTTGACTGGAGAAATTGGTCAATTAAATAGCCATTGGCTCCGTGGATTTCTACCCCGTCAAAGCCAGCCGCCTTTGCACGCTCTGCCGCCTGGCGATAGTCTTCTACCACCGCTCCCACCTCTTCCGTCGTCAGCGCCCGAGGCACCTCATAATCTTGCTTTCCGTTAGGCGTATGGGGCTGGGAGCCATCATCAATTTTGATCGCTGCCGATGACACGGGCAGCTCGCCATTGTGGAAACTGCTGTGGGATGATCGCCCACAGTGCCACAATTGCAAAATCATTTTGCCGCCTTTGGCGTGGACCGCATCCGTAACAGCCTTCCATCCCGCCACCTGCTCATCGTTGTAAATGCCTGGCGAATCTACCCAGCCAATGCCCTGCTCTGAAATCACCGTGGCTTCAGAAATGAGCAAATTACCGTTGGTACGCTGGGCGTAGTATTTCGCCATCAGGTCATTGGGAATTCGCTTTTCGCCCGCCCGCCCTCGTGTTAAAGGGGCAAGCACAACCCGGTTTTGTAGCTCCAGGTTGCCAACTTTAACGGAACTTAGAAGCTTGGGAGATTTAGTCATAATAATTTTGGAGATAGACAGTAGCGCTGTTATTCGCGCAGTTTCAATTGGGCTTTGGCGCGGTGTTGATTGGGAAGCCAGCGCCGCCAAATTGCGATCAGGTTCAAAGTTGGGATAAGAACAATGCTGATTGAAATAGTAGTGAGGAATTTTTAAGGTGGCGATCGGCTTTCCGATGCCTGCCAGGGCGGTTATTTGGGATGGCGTGAGTTTCGCTCGTCACGCCGCAGGTTGGTGAAGTTGGAGGGCATTTTATTAAAGCTTGGAATTAGTGATTGGGGTCGCCGTGGGGAAAGGACGCAGGGGAAGGTGGTAAGAAAACAGTGTGGAGCGATCGCCCCGAAGGGGGCTGCTTCCGAGATAGTATTAGTAGTAATTGCCTAAAAAGTAATTGCCTAAAACTTGTCTGAAGCTCAAATTTTTTGAAATTCAACTTTCAAGCCCCCAAAAGCCGTGCCCATCCCCGATCTTTCTTCCCTCTCCTTTGACGCCATTCTGACGATCGCCGTGTATCTCGGGCTCGCCGGATCCTACCTGTTAGTTATCCCCGCAGGGTTGTTTATTTACTTGCAAAAGCGCTGGTACGTGGCCAGCTCCGTTGAACGCCTCATTATGTACGCAATGGTGTTCTTCTTCTTCCCCGGCATGTTGGTAATGTCGCCATTTTTAAACCTACGTCCCCAGCGTCGCACCATCGACAGTTATTTCAGCTTTCCCGTCGCGATTTACCCGTTACTGCTCACCCCCTTGCCTCCTGTGATTTTGCTGACTCGGGAGAAAGGATTGTGACAGTTGTAACGATATCTGGGTTGTGTTCACGACCGGGTGAATTCCCACGTTAAGGTTGGGGTAATTGACGTTATTTCTGGTGGTGGGTAGTAAGCAATGCGGCGACTGGATGCCCTGACAATTATTTTGGCGGTCTTTATCGCTGGCGGCTTTGGCTATGTGGCGCTTCAGTGGGTGGGATTAGATGGAATCACCGCTGGAATTTGGACCCAGGCATTTTTAGTAATGGGGCTGGTGGGCTGGCTCCTAAGCTACGTTTTGCGGGCGATGAGTCATAAGATGACCTATCATCAGCAGCTCAAGGATTACGAAGAGGCGATCGTCGCCAAGCGGTATTCGGAATTGTCGCCGGAGGAGCTGGGGCGGTTACAGGCTGAGGTAGAAGCAGAGCAGATTCAAGCAGAGCAGCTTAAGGCGGAGCAGGCTGGAATCAACCCGGTTACAGCCGATCAGATTATCGACCCAATTAAAGAAGAGCAAGTTAAGGCTGCCAAGCTCTGAGCCAGGTAACCTGAAGGCATTAAGTGGATGTCTGAAAAGTCCAGTTGGACACTTCAACATAGGACCAAAAGCTGTGCCAAGAGAGCTCAATGCCGCATTTCTTCGTTGCAGTACACGACGGCGAGATGAGTCACATTCAAGACTTTTCAGACATCCTCTAGGAACACTGGGTGGGCTCTTGGGGAACAGGGCGGACCATTATATTGCTGGAATATCTCTGGAGCTTCTCTGGAACATGTCTAAGGCGTGTCACCAATTAAACTCCAGAAGCCTGATGCAGTGGGGAGTACGCGCCCTTTGAAAATAAACAAAGCTAGGGGCTGAAACCCTTACGGCTCTTGATCTAGGGATTCAATTGATAACAGCCCCTAGAACGTCCAGTAAATTCTGATAAATTTAGAGTCCGTTAGCCCTATTGCGTCCTCAGTGACGGCCGAATTCCTATGACCTCTGTTTCCGAGCGCTTTGCCCAGCTCCGCGATCGCGGGGAGTGCGCCCTAATTCCGTTTATCACGGCTGGGGATCCTAGCTTGGAAACCACGGCGGCGGCATTGCGATCGCTCGACCAGAATGGAGCAGATTTTATCGAGCTGGGGGTGCCCTACGCCGATCCTTTGGCAGACGGTCCAACCATTCAAGCGGCGGCCACGCGAGCCCTGGCTCGGGGCACAAAATTAGACGACGTGCTGAAGCTACTAACGGACGTTTCCCCGGAAATTAGCGCTCCGATTATTCTTTTCACCTACTACACCCCGATTTTAAATCGTGGCGTTGAAAGGTTTTTAAAGGACATCAAGGGGGCAGGGGCTGCGGGCTTGGTGGTGCCCGACTTGCCGTTGGAAGAGGCGGACAGTTTGCTGAAGCCTGCGGCGGAAATCGGCATTGAAGTGACCCTATTGATCGCCCCCACCAGCCCTGTGGAGCGGATGGAGGCGATCGCCCAACAGTCCCAGGGATTTATTTACCTCGTCAGCGTTACCGGCGTCACGGGGATGCGCACCCAAATGCAAACCCGCGTTGCCGATGTGCTAATCCAGGTGCGGGAAGTGACCGATAAGCCCGTGGGGATTGGCTTTGGCATTTCCGGACCGGAGCAGGCAAAACAGGTCAAAGGTTGGGGGGCTGATGGGGCGATCGTCGGTAGCGCCTGCGTCAAGCTGTTGGCAGACGGTGATGAGGCAACGGCGGTCAAAAATTTAGGCGACTTTTGCCGGTCTTTAAAAGCAGTACTGACGGCGTAGTGAAGTAGAACTCTCCGCAATCTGCCCTTTGCACTCTATCCAAAGCCCCTACACATTTCTTCAAATTTGCGTCATGGTGGATATAGCACGTTTACTGTTCGTTCTATGACCTCGACCACTGCCGCTAGCGCCCCTTCTCCAATGACTGATAAACCCACCACCTATGTCATGGTTTGTCTGAGTGAAGCCTGTATGGAAAGCGGCGCGGAGGAAGTCTTAGACGTGTTTGAAGAGGCTGAGTTGCCTGAAGATATTAGAATTTGTCGCGGCACTTGTTTGGGGCAGTGCAGCTCGGGTCCGGCGGTGCGGGTGATGCCGGAAAAAACTTGGTATCACCGCCTAACGCCAGAAGATGCAGAGCGCATTGTGGAAGAACATTTTAAAGGGGGCGAGCCTGTGGCGGACAAGCTACACCCCCGGTTTCATCGCCAGTATGGGGTTTAGGCGATCGCTCAGCTTTTGGAGACTTTCAGGTGGCTTTTAGATAAAGTCGGCGGCTGTTAACGGTGAGACGAAAGCACTGAGGGTGACGTTGAATGCCCCGCCAGCGCTTAGGAGGGTGTTGGTGCCGTTGACGGTGATGGTTAAGTCGCTGAAAGTGGTTGAGTCGGGTAGGTCGATGCGATCGCCCCCGAGCTCAAAGTCCAAAATCACATCGCTCCCTTGACCCACCGCAAAAATATCAGCGCCACCATTTCCAATTAGGGTGTCATTGCCTATATCGCCGCTGATGCGATCGTTACCATCGCCCCCAAAGAGCAAATCATCGCCACGCCCCCCATGCAACGAATCATCACCCCCGTCGCCGCACAGGGTATCGTTACCGCGCTGACCGATTATCACATCATCGCCCGCATCGGCACACAGGACATCATCGCCCCCAAACTCCATCAGGGCGCTGGCATCGCCGTATAAAGTATCAGCGCCATCCCCCCCGAAAACCGTGTCAGCACCCAGGTCGCCAAACAGTAAATCGTCGTCCGCATCGCCGCGAATAAAATCGGTGCCTTGCCCCCCATT
>CALCTI010000518.1 GCA_937894105.1 uncultured cyanobacterium | reverse complement strand
GTCTGGCGTATTTTTCTGGTCTTGCTACTTTATGGGTTGTGTTTGTTCGGGGCGAATGGGGGCGGCGCGGGGTCGGCGGCAAACTTGGAGCTGGGGATTGGTAATCGGCTTCCCTGTGATACCCCATGGATGCAGGATCGCCTTAATCAAGATTCGGTGTTGGCGATTACGAATCGTCCACTGTGGGAGGGTTCTAGTGTTGATGGCAACGATTCCGTTCCGATTCCGTTACCGTTAAAGGCGCTGTTGGCTTGTCGGGCGTCCTATCGCGATCGCCCCAATGGACTGGTGGTAGCGGGGCATTATCGAACGCCGCGGGTTTGGAATAAGGACGACCAAGAGCTGTTGGGGAATGTGGCCGCCCATTTGGGAGTGGCGTTAAATCAGGCGTATTTGCTGAAGCAGGAGCGTCACAATAGCGAGAAGCTGAAGCAGCGCAACGTGGATTTGTCCCAGCAAGAGGCGAAGTTGCGATCGCTGAATGCCCAGCTTAAGCATTGGGCAACACGAGATTCTTTGACGTTGCTGTCCAATCGTCGAGCCTTTGACGAGGAGTTGCTGAAACTGTGGGGAATGTCCCAGACTCCAGATCCGCAAATTGGGCTACTGATGTGTGATGTGGACTATTTTAAAAAGTACAACGACAATTACGGGCACCTGGCGGGAGATGAATGTTTGCGACGGGTGGCAGGGGTACTTCAGCGATCGCTGCTACGGGGGAATGATTTTGTGGCTCGGTATGGTGGCGAAGAGTTTGTGGTGGTGCTGCCGGGGACAAGTCGGGATGGGGCGATCGCCGTTGCCCAGCGTATTCTAGAGCTATTGACGGAAGAACAAATTCTCCATGAGTACTCTAAACTTGGCAACTACCTTACCCTAAGCATCGGTATTGCCTGCATGGTGCCAGGACAAAACAACGAACCTCAAACCTTGCTAGATGCTGCGGACCGAGCCCTTTACAACGCTAAATCCCAAGGGCGCAACCGCTTCTGTTCTTCCAATAAAGTGAGCTAAACCAAGGCAGTTCATTAATTAGCGAGACATCAATTAGCGAGACCTCCAGAAAGCGCCTTGACTGAGCGTTGTGCCCGTTTAAGCTTCCTTGGTCGAAATATTAAGTCGAAATATAATCAATCGTCACTTATGTAGGACATTCACTTGATGGGACATTTAGCGTAATGGTGTACAGCTAAGACCGCACTATCGGTCTCGCCAAAGCTTCGCGAACGGCAGAGGATGACCGACTTAGCCTAAATCTTCAGCGTCCATTGACGCATCTTGTGTTGAAACAGAGCGACCATAAAAGCTTTTCCAGGCGTCCTATTAGAGTTTAGAAGGACTATATTAAATCGGCGACAAAACACAGACAGAGCTCATAGCAAATCCGATAGTTTCATTCTTCCCCAAAAGCTGTAGGGGCGGTATGGCAATATGCTCACACACCCACTGCGTAACCCCTGTCTGCTTTGCCAGGTTTCCATATATTGAGCGGCTGAATGCGACTGAATATTGAGCGGCTGAATATTAAGCGGCTAGGTCTCAGGGGGCGCGATCCTACGGGCGAATAGCTTGTCCCGTTGTGGTATCGAATAGGTGAACGTTATCAAGGTTGACACCTAGCCAAAGCTGCTCGCCAATTGTAAAATCGCGATTCCCCGTAATCCGCACCTGCATAATGCGCGAAATGGGAGGGTCGCAAGCGGCGTCCATGGCGACGGAGGTGTCCACAGGCTCAACGGTTAGGTAGGTTTCGTGCCCCAGCGCCTCTAAACGCTGCACCCGCATCAGGAGATTTTTGGGGGCCGGCAGGGCGTCGATCCAGTGTTCTGGGCGTATGCCTAAGAGGAGCGATCGCCCCTGGTAATGCTTTAACGGCTCGATCCAAATTTCCGGCAGGGTAATGCGAAATTCACCGTTCGTGAGCAAGGTGGCACCCTTGACCCACACGGGCATAAAATTCATCGGCGGCGACCCGATAAATTCCGCCACAAACCGGGTGGCAGGCTGGCGATATAGCTCCAGGGGGCTAGCGATTTGTTCAATTTTTCCCGCCTGCATCACCGCAATGCGACTGCCCATGGTCATCGCTTCCACCTGGTCGTGGGTTACATAAATGGTGGTGGTTTTTAGCTGCCGCTGTAGCTCCACAATTTGTCCGCGAGTTTCGGTGCGCAATTTAGCGTCTAAATTTGACAGCGGCTCATCCATTAAAAACGCCGCCGGATTACGAACAATCGCCCGCCCCAGGGCAACCCGCTGCTTTTGCCCTCCCGATAGCTCTTTGGGTAAACGGTGTAATAACGGCTCAATTTGCAATAGTTTGGCAACCCGTTTTACCGCCACTGCCACGGACTTTTCCTGCGCCGAAACGTACCGCATTCCCTTCGGTAATCGGCGACTTAATCCCACCAACGTACGATCTAAAATTTGTTTTCCCGGCGACGTTTTTGAGGGAGACTCTCCGCTGTTATCTTCCCCTGGTTCTGGGGAAACTCTGGGCATTCGCCGTAATCCAAATGCGAGATTGTCGTACACCGTTAAGTGGGGATACAGGGCATAACTTTGGAACACCATGGCGATATCTCTCGCCTTCGGCGGCAGTTCATTAACCCGGCGACTCCCCACAAAAATCGACCCGCCGGTAATGTCTTCCAGCCCTGCAATGGATCGCAACAGGGTACTTTTTCCGCAGCCTGACGGTCCCACCAATACTAAAAATTCGCCATCTTCCACCGTCAAATCAATGCGCCGTAGCACCATGGTGGGGTCGCCTCCCTTGTGCCGTGGCGGATAGGTCTTATATACATTTTCAAAAACCACCTTGCACACGTTCCGCCTCCGACGTTTCGCCCACTGCTATAAACTCGGTCCCTTTGGGTGCTGAGTATTCTATCGTTCCGGTACTTTTTACCCTGGTATTTTTTATTCCGGTATTGCTTCTCCCGGCATTTTTTAGCCCCGTAAGACTTTACATCGAGGGGGTTAAAACTGCCCGAAAAAGCTGCTTTTAAATTTATCCTGCAAAGATTGTTTTTTGTCATTGGGCGGCCCTTTTCTTGACTGTCGTGCTACTCTTTGATTGATGAACAGTAATCAAAGGAGGAGGCAATGATGAGACAACAACATCAGCCTGTTCAAACTGATTTTGATAGTTGGGATGTGAGTAATGCGAGTAATGCCGTTGGTTTAGTGGAGCTAGAGGCGTCGGAAATTGGCGATCGCTCTGAGCCTTTGGAGCGACCTTTGGATCCGTCTTTAATTCATCCTTTTGCCGCCCCCCTTGATGAGGCACTTAGTTCGCAACCGCACCAGAACTTGACCGGGCGATCGCTCAAAGTAAAACCTCGGGAATCGCGACCCTCTTTAAAAGCTAATGAACGTCATCCTGAGCTTCCCAGGGGAATGGCGCGGAAAAAATCCCCCGTATTTACCCTGGATGCTACGCCGCCTGGGGCCCTCAGTCAGCCTGTTTACGAGCCGTTTCCCGATCCTTTTGCTCCGATAAATGCCCCCTCTACCCATGTGTCTCCGGTAGAGGTTGAATCCCCTGAAGTTCCACAGCCGCGATCGCCCGTGCGGCACGAGGTGGCTGACAGTATGACCGGGAAAACGGCGGTGCGAATTTTGCAGCGGTTTTTGGTGTGGCGCTGGACCCGATTGATGCAGTGGCTGCCGTGGAAAATGGCTTTGTTGAGCACCACGGCGTTGGGAAGCTGTGCCCTGCTGGTGGCGGCGGTGCGGTGGCAGCCGGGGGAAACCGTTACAAGCACCGGGCTGCGGGATGAGTGTTTGGCGGTGACCAATTTCGATGGGACGGTGCCCAGCGCTAAAGCGGACGGGGTGGGCAAGTTGGTGGGCAAAAGCCGCCAGGAGTTGACCAAAAATCTGGGTGCTCCCTATTGTCAACTGCCGAAAACGTCGGTGCGTTCCGGGGCAATTTTGGATCGGTCCTTGTATCAGCTAGAAGGCGATCGCCAGATGGTGGTGGCTTTTGAGGGGGATCGCACGGTGGGCTATGCCGTTGATCCGCCCGCCGATGGCAATGTGCATGGGACGGGCGATCGCCATGATTTTGACCTGCGCCAAAGCTGGGGCTGGCTGCCGGGGGCGCAGGTATCGGACCGGGCGGTGATTGGCGGGCTGGGGAGTATTGCCCTGGCGATGGATGGACCGGTATATGCGCCGGTGGATGGGGTGGTTTACGAGCAGGCGGCGCTCGTGGCAGAGGGGCAACTGTCCCGGCTGCCGTCGAGCTGTGCTGTGTTTTCCAGCGTGCAGTTGCCGGCCTATGCGGTGCAGCTTTGTGGATTGCGTGATCGCCAGGTGGGCGCGGTGAAGCAAGGGCAGGAAATTGGCAATAGCGAGCGATTTTTGCATTTGGCGGTGCTGCGACGGGATGGCAACCAGTGGATGTTTGTGCCGCCGTCGCCGGAAATTGTGGAGCAAGTCTTGGGCTCAGCCACCTAAAGTTCAGCCACTTTATCTTGGCAATAGAAATTATCGGCGACTTAACGGCAGCCTACTGGCACCCTAACGTCGACTTTAGGCACTGACCGGCGATTTTGTATTGATTGAAATTTACACTTTTACACCTGAATTTTTAGCGCCTAATTTTTAGCAATTGGGACGCAACGGGGGAGAAAAAATGTTTGCTTTGGTGGGCTGGATGTTGCGGGCACTTGCCTTGAAAAATTGGGGTAAATCGATTATCCGAGGGCTAAGCTTGGCGATTGTTTTGGCGGGAAGTGCTTCAGGGGGGGCGGCGATCGCCTCGGTGCCGCTGTTTGAAATGGCGGCTGCTCCCGAACTTTCCCTAACGCCCCCGTCCGTCTCTGACGCCCCTGGGAAAACCCCCATTTCTACCCCCTCAGCGCATGAGCCTTCGCTACCATTTTCCGATCCTGGGGAGCTGTTTTTTGACGTGATAACGCCCGCGCCCCAGCCTAAGGCAGCTCAAGCGCCCCCACCGATGCCAAAACCGGTTACTCAGAAAACCTTGGCACAGCGGGTGGTGGCAGCGGCGATCGCCCAGGAAGGTGCAGACGTGACCATGGGACCGGGGCGAGGGTTGCTGGCTTGCGCGTGGGCCGTGAATCGCTTTGGGCTGGAGCCGGTGCTGGGGCGCAAGGTGGGGCGCAATCCTAATTTAGTCGTGTCGGTGCAGCGGGATTTGGTCAAGGAAGGATTGGCGACGGAGGTGCCCCAATCGGCTGCGAAACCGGGAGATATTGTGGTGACGGCGGGACCGGGGCGATCGCAGCATATTGGCATTGTGGTGTCGAAGCGATCGGGCAAGGGTGTGGAAGCATTGTCCACTCGAGGGGGGCGCTGGGGCTGGCGATCGGACCTGAATTTTGAAATGAAATATAAGGTGAAAGGGCGTATTTATCGGCTGAAAGATAAGGTTTCGGCGCGTGCAAAATTAGCCCATCCTAAGGTGAATTCCCAAGAAAAGACGGTCCAAGGTCAGTCGGTCCAAGGTCAGTTGGTCCCAGATCAACTGGTGCAAACGGTGCGGGGAATTGCCCAGTGGGTGACGCCGGATGCTGAGCCCCTGTTTTTCGACGACACCTTGCCGAAGTCGCCCAAAGCTCGCCCCCAATCCAGCAACGCCGTATCGCGATCGCTTACCTTCACTCCAAGCGATCAAACGATCCAATTCAGCCCCGATATTGCAATTCCCGGCACCTTTGAAACGGTCAACGCCAGTGAAACCAGCGCCGAAAAATCCACCGAAGCCCCAGAGCCGCGAAAAAATCCTAAGCCAACTCCCAACCCCGTTGATTTAACGGGCGTTAACCAATGGTTTGCGGACCGGCGATCGCTGGGGGCGGTGGCGATCGGTCACGCCGAGGGCAATTTGAGCCCCACCGGTAAGATTCGCTCGATTTATTACGGTCACAGCGATCCGGGCAACGGCGTCAAAAATATCGGCTTCTGTTCCCTCCAGCGCTATCTGTGGAAAGACCTGAACGGCGACGGCAAAGTATCCTTCCCGGAAGCGGACCAGCGATGTTTGGAGCTGCTGCGGGTCCAGGCTCCCAAAACTGCCAATAAACTGCTCGACTTTGGCTACACCGCCATAAAATATCCCGAAGTGACCCTGAACGGGCTGGATCTTTACAATCAATCGCGGGTAGCGGGGCGGCAAATTCCCAGGCGCTATCGCCAGGCGCGAGATCGAGGATTAACCGGCGAACGGGCGATCGTTTGGGCGCGGGTGGAGAGTTTTCGCGTCTTGAAAGGGCGTAATAAAGGGAAGCTCAGCGCCAGTGGGCTATTTCGTATTTGTCGGCGATCGCCCCAGCGCCGCAAACTATCCCCCTGGAACTGCATCGCCAGCGACCAACGCCGCCGAGTTCGCGCTATCCACCGGGCATTGAAGCACAGAGTTTAATGGTGCATTCCGCGTTCGTAAGCTTGGGAGAGGCAACCGTTGCGGTCGTAGATGGCGGTGACGGCGGATATGGTTGGCGGTGGAGTTACGATCGGTCGAAGGCTTGGAGCCGTTCGGTGGGGGAGTAAATCGGAAGCGGGCTATCTACGAAGTCTTTCTGGTTACGGGTAACGATCGCATCCAGCTCATACAGACTCGCACAGGTGAGTTGAACGCCGCCTTCAAAATCTTGTCAATCCCTCGCGATAGCAGTTTCAAGCGTTTTGCGATCGACGGTGCAAAGCTGTACCAGGTCGAGCAATCTTATGATCGCGGAGAGGGCTGTATCGCGGTCTCGTGCTTTACAAACAATGTAAAAAATGTCGGTGATGGTGGTCGCGGAAACGAAGCCTTCGAATTCTCCTCGATCAACGCTTTGGAAAATCTCAATGGCTCGATCAACGAAGGGGGCTCGATCAAGGATGAGGTCAATTGCAATATTCGTATCGATTAAGATGCGGAGGGTCATACTAGCGATACTTTTCAGTTAGGTAACCGGTGCGATCGCTTCGTAGTTCTTCATCGGTGGGGAGATCGGCTGAGGTCTTAGCGATTCCGCTTAAGGCCGCAATGCTTTCACCTAGGCGAGGGGAGGGGGATTGATCGCGCTACGGCAGATTTGCTTGCCTATATTTCAGGAATTCTGCAAAGTCGAGAACGATGTCGAGCTGCTGTTCGGTAAGGGGCGGGAGAAGTTGGTAAAGCTTTTCAGTGGTGGTCATATTTTTATGATGGATTTTCATCAGGATTCTATTTTTACATTTGGTCCTTGAGCAATAGTTCCTGTTGCTCGTTGGTCATAGGGCAATTCCTTCTTGTGCTTCTTTTTGGTGTATTTCTTGAAAATTTTTTCGAGACGTTCAGTGCCGTTTTTGAATCGCCGTGCGACGTGAATTCGTTCAATATTTCGTTCGTTATTGCCTATCTTTTCCCCTGGGCGCACGGACTCCGGAGCCTTCGCGATTGGGGGTATATGGTGGCGATCGCCAGGGGAAAGCTTCAGCGCTGGTAAGTTCAGACCGCAGCATGGGACGCTTGGTTAACGCCCCATATCTTCTTCGTTAGTTTTAGCAAGGATTGAAGACCAGGCAAGCAACTGGATCGGGGGGGCTGGCAGTCCAGTTCGTTACACTGACCGTTAAGTGTGATTACTAAATGCGATTACTAAATGCGATTACTTGCCTATTCGCCAGTTTGCTTAATCCATCTTTCCCGCCCTTCCCTGCCCATTTCCTATGACTGCCTGGAATTTTCAGCGCTTCTTCAAAACCCTTTGCTACTTCGGAATTGTGCCAATCATTGGTGATGCCGGCTGGATGCAACAATTAATGGGTACCCAAGCCAAGCCCCCGGTTCCGTCGCCGATGAATACTGTCAACGCTTCAACGTCCGTCGCCGTCGCCCTTCTCAGCCATCCCAGCCCCGTGCGCGACTCCCTAAAGTTGGCTTTTGAAACGGCCTTGGCTGGGAAAGGGAGCGTGGAAGTGTTGGAGCGATCGCCCGACGACAGCACCCTAAGCAACACTAGCGTCCTTGCCTGCTGCCCCAGCAGTGAAGATAGCTGGACCCTGGAATCATTGGTAGATCAGGTGTCGCGAGCAAAGAGCTCCGATGGTACCGATAGCGTGGTGCTGTTTGACTTTCGCAACCCCGACGGAGACATGGCAGAAACCTGGGGCGCGGTGGACGATGTGGTTATGGGGGGCGTTAGTGCTAGTGGGTTACGGCTAATTCCTGGGGCGGCCCTGTTTTCGGGGCAGGTGTCCACGGAGAACAACGGGGGGTTTGTGTCGGTGCGGACGCGAAGTATTGAGGAACCGGTGGCACTGCGCAGTTGCGACGGCATTGAAATGCGGGTGCAGGGGGACGGTCAACGTTACAAAGTTATCGTGCGCGATGATGTGCGCTGGGATGGGGTGGGCTATGCGGCGTCCTTTGATACCGTGGCGGAGCAGTGGGTTACCGTGCGAGTTCCGTTCAGTGATTTTCGGGCTGTTTTTCGCGCCCGTACTCTGGAAGATCACCCGCCGCTCTTGGGGGATAGTGTGCGATCGCTTCAGCTAATGCTCAGCAAATTTGAATACAACGGCGAGCTCAATCCTAATTTTTCTCCCGGCACCTTTAGCTTGAAAATTGAAACCCTCGGTGCCTACGGTGGCTGTGGGAAGTCGCCCAAAGTTGCTTTAATTGGCGGAACCCAAGAGCAGCGAGACTATTTGCAAGCGAGCGGTGTGGGGCATTTGATTTTTGAGGTGCCCGACAATGTGCAGGATGGGGAGGCGATCGCCCAAGCCCTACTCAGCAACAATTAGCTCAACTGGAAGCTGCCTTAGATTCGCGCAAAAGGTCTAGGGCATGTCATCAATTAATCTCCAGAAGCCTTATGCAGCGGGGAGTACGCGCCCTTTAAA
>CALCTI010000517.1 GCA_937894105.1 uncultured cyanobacterium | reverse complement strand
GCCTGGTGATTTATTTGACTTACAAGCGGATGAAAAAGTCAATCAAGATTCTCACTTGAGTAATGGAGTGGCGACGGTTCCCAAGCCGGTGACTCGACAAACCCTAGGGGTGCAGGTGGCAGCAGCGGCGATCGCTGCAGAGGGAGCCGACGTAACGATGGGACCGGGGCGAGGGTCGTTAGCCTGCGCGTGGGCGGTGAATCGGTTCGGGTTGCAGCCGGTGTTGGGACAGAAAATGGGCAGCAATCCGAATTTGGTCGTGTCGGTGCGGGCGGCGTTGTTGAAAAGAGGATTGGCAAAAGAGGTTCCCCAGTCGGCGGCGCAACCGGGAGATATTGTGGTGGCGGCGGGTCCAGGGCGATCGCAACATATAGGCATTGTGGTGTCGAAGCGATCTGGACGGGGCGTAGAGGCGTTATCCACCCGAGGCGGACGTTGGGGATGGCGATCCGACTTGAATTTTGAGATGAAATATAAGGTGAAAGGGCAGATTTACCGCCTGGTTTCGCCAACGGCAAACTCAGTAGTTCCCAAGCTTCAGCCCTCAAAGCCTCAGTCACCAAAGGCGCAACGATTAAAGCCTCAACTATCAAAGCCGTTAGACTTTCAACCGGTTGCCGCGTCAAATGTTTCGGCACAACCGTTATTTGCCAGCGCCCCCGCGTCCAGGCTGCAATCCAGTACGGCGGTATCGCGATCGCTCACCTTCACCCCCAGCGACCAAGCTATTTCCTTTGATTCAGCCCTAACAGTGCCAGGGGCGATCGCCGACTCCCAAAGGATTGCACCGACAGAGGTCAATTCGGCAAAGAATTCGGCAAAGAATCCGAAGCCCAGCGGTGGCGCAGATAGTGTGGTCAATCAATGGTTTGCGGATCGGCGATCGCTGGGGGCAGTGGCGATCGGTCATGCGGAGGGAAATTTAAGCGCTGGCGGTAAAATTCGGCCGATTTATTACGGACACAGCGACCCGGGCAACGGCGTTAAAAATATTGGATTTTGCTCCCTGCAACGGTATCTCTGGCAAGATTTCAACGGCGATGGGCGAGTATCATTCCCCGAGGCGGATCAGCGATGCTTAGACCTACTGCGAGCCCAAGCCCCAAAAACAGCGCATAAGCTTCTGGACTTCGGCTATACCGCCGCCAACCATCCCGAGGTCACTATCAATTGCCTAGATCTTTACAATCAATCGCGAGTGGCGGGACGACAATGCCCCAAACGATATCGCCAAGCGCGGGACCGGGGGCTAACGGGAGGGCAGGCGATCGTTTGGGCACGGGTGGAAAGTTTTCGGGTGTTGCGCGGTCGCAATCAGGGCAAGCTCAGTGCCAGTGGACTGTTTCGTATTTGCCGTAATTCTCGCGATCGCCGTCACCTATCCAATTGGAATTGCATCGCCAGCGACCAACGCCGTCGGGCCCGCGCCATTCGTAGAGTATTTAAAAGTCAGACCTAAGTGGGCGAGGGGGGAGTGCCCTAACATTTTTCCTCCCGTGGGCGATCGCCGATGGTGTGATCACCTGAGCCCGCGGGCCCCACACCCAAGTGCTTGGCATTGCCTTATCAGCTTTAACAAGAGCTGAAATATCGCCCTGGACTCAGGTTTTCCCCTAACGGCGATCGCCCCCAAAATCGTCCATCCTTTCCGAAATAGTTTCTATGCTGCCCCTGTAAATACCTAGTCAGCAAACAAAACTGTAAAATCGTATACAATTTTGCCGAAAACAAACGAAAGGCAAACTCAATCGCAAATTTGACCTTGGGATACTAAATGTATCGAAGAAGCAAGCCCGGTTAACTCAATCGGTTTTACCACAAACCCAAAGCTAACCAACTTCACTTGCTCGCCCTTAAAAATATTATTTAAGGCGGCTCCTTGAGGGAATCTCTTAGAGCTTTTTAGAGATTGCCACACACTGCTTCAGAGATGCACTCACAGAAATGGAAGTAGTAAAACAGTGAAGATAAATTTAATCTATGAAAGCACTCAGGGCCCAAGTCAAAGACTTAGATCGCCAGCTTGATTCCCTTCAAAAAGCAATTGATACTCTTGCTCAGCAAGTTGCTATTGAGAGGTCAAGCCGACGTATTAAAAAAGTCGTATTGGAGGAAGATCAAGATTTCGATAACCACCACAATTAACCTGCGTATTAATTTCTATTTAAATAGCACTTCGGTCGAGAAAACTCAAATCATTCCCTGAGTTTTCTCGACTTAAAATTGTTGATTGCACAGGAAAAATATAAGGTAACAATACATCAACTAACCGTCAAATTTCTATTTATCGTAATTATTCTCTACCCAAAAGACACTCAGTATAGATTGTCTTTTGAAA
Organism: uncultured cyanobacterium; assembly: GCA_937894105.1. Classification (GTDB taxonomy): domain Bacteria; phylum Cyanobacteriota; class Cyanobacteriia; order CACIAM-69d; family CACIAM-69d; genus CALGDE01. Next base: position 5,755 of record CALCTI010000517.1, on the reverse strand, counting down.
AGGAGTCAGGCAATAATTCAGATATTGCCTTGGCAATAATTTCCCCTGATGATAAGTAAATCACCTTGATTTCGGAGCCAAATTCCCTAATAAATTGGCGACAAATCCCACAAGGAGATAAGTCTGCGTCTTCTGTATAAATAGCTATTGAATAAATACTTTTATCCCCTTCTGAAATTGCTTTAACCAGCGCCACGCGTTCAGCGCAAATTGTGTTGCTATAGGAAGCATTCTCAACGTTACAGCCAGTGTAGACAGATCCTGATTTAGTTAAAACCGCAGCACCAACTTTAAATTCAGAATAGGGGGAATAGGCGTTTCGTGATGCTTGTTTTGCTGCATTATAAAGTTGGTTGTTGGAAAGCATTTATTTAGCTCTTTAATAACAGTGATCTCTGACTTCACCAGATTTGGCTCTTATTACTATTTATAAACAAATCAACTTTTAAAACTTGATTATTTATAGCAGATTTACCGGTTGGATGCGCCTTATAATTTTCTAATGGAAAGTCTAACCATTACCCAACCGGACGACTGGCATTTACATTTACGGGACGGTGAAGCGCTAAAGGCGGTTCTTCCCCATACGGCGCGGCAGTTTGCTCGGGCGATCGCCATGCCCAACCTACAGCCCCCCGTGCGTAACGTTGCAGATGCCGCTGCATACCGCGATCGCATCCTTGACGCCCTTCCCAAAGGCATCACCTTTGAACCATTGATGACGTTATATCTAACGGACAATACCGGTCCTAAGGATATTATTGCGGCTAAAGAATCGGGGTTTGTCAAAGCAGTTAAATATTATCACGCTGGTGCCACTACTAATTCTGATTCTGGCGTTACAGATATTAGGAAATGCGACTCTGTTTTTGAGGCAATGGAGTCTGTTGATTTACCGTTATTACTCCATGGCGAAGTGACTGATCGCCGGGTAGATATATTTGACCGAGAAAAGGTTTTTATTGAGCGATATTTAGTGAATTTGCGATCGCGATTTCCCCAGTTACGCATCGTAATGGAGCACGCAACCACATCCGATACCATTGAATTTGTACTGTCTGCTGATAATACCGCTGCCACCATTACGCCGCAGCATTTGCTATTAAATAGAACCAGTATTTTTCAAGGGGGGTTGCATCCCCATCTTTATTGTTTGCCGATTCTAAAACGGGAAACCCATCGCGAAGCTTTGCTGGAAGCGGCAACATCGGGTAATCCTAAGTTTTTTTTGGGAACCGATAGTGCGCCCCATGCCCGTAATCGAAAGGAGAGCTTTTGTGGCTGTGCTGGTTGTTATTCTGCTTTGCACGCCATTGAACTTTATGCAGAAGCTTTTGAAAGTGTGAATGCGCTGGATAAATTAGAGGCGTTCGCAAGTTTTTATGGTGCTGACTTCTATCAATTACCTCGTAATACTGACACCATTACCTTAACTAAACAACCTTGGATTATTCCTAAAGAATTGCCTTTTCCTGACTCTCCCCTGGTGCCGTTGCGGGCAGGGGAAGAATTGGATTGGAAAGTGACTGAGGCAAGGGCTTAAAGGCAAAGTTTTAATGATAAAACTTTTGCTAATCGTCCCCTTCAATAAACCAAGCTTCTAATTCCGATTGACTGGGCTGTTGTTCCGGTGGGGGGGGGGCGATCGCCCGTTCCGCCGCAATATTGCCCCCTTGCTCTGACCAGGATTTTAGTAGGTTGATTTGGCGATTTTCCGCTAATCCCGACTTCAATAAGTCAGCTTGGGACTCTGATGCTTTGGCGCGCTGCTGATCCCATTCAAAAACATCTCGCAGGGTGTCGCTAATGGGGCGCAAAACTAACCCGTACCGCTCCGCCTTGCGCGTATCCATTCGGGTAAATCCGCGCATGGTCTTGTCAAAGCTGGGTACCCACAATGGCACCTCTAACCAAGGCTGCACCCCTGATTCCAACAAAAACAGCTCATCCATGGGCACTAGCGTTGCTGGCTTGTCCACCAGCGCCAAGCACGATCGCCACACATCCCCCAATGTCAGCATCTTTTCCGAATGCCCCACGTTAAACACCCGCGGGAAATAAATGGGTCCCTCCTCCAATGGATTGCGCCCCAGCAATGCCAAAATCCACGCTGCCAAATCCCGCACATCTACCCACTGCAAACATTGCTGCCCCGCATTGGGGATGATCGCATCGCCAGGCTGGGTCATCCGCCGCACCCAATAGGTGAGCCGGTCCGTGGGATCCCCCGGTCCCACCAATAAGCTGGGACGTAAAATAATTAAATTCGCCGGGTGCTTCTTGAAAAGTTGCTCCAGGGCTCGTTCACAGTCCGCTCGCTCGGTGCCGTAAACGCCGCCGGAATTGGCCGCTGTTGCCGGATTTTTAGTAATCACCGTCGATGTGCAATCGTCCAATTCGTCGGCAATTTCCACCGTGCGCGGCGGCGATCGCAACGTATCGCTTTCGGTAATGCCCGGTATACCAAAATCTTCGTAGACCGCAATGGTGGACATATACACGTAGCGGAAGTGGGGCGATCGCTCAAGTTGATCCTCAATTAAAGGCGCGGTGTTGGCAACCATCTCCACCGTGGTGCCGCAGGTGTCGATCACTGCGTCCCAGGGAGTATTGGTGATTAAGGCCTTAAGGGCAGCAGGATCTTGACGATCTCCCCGCACTTGGATCAGGCGATCGGAAGAGGGAAACGCTTGGGCAATAAACGGATCCGGTTTCGATAAACCTCGGTTAAATAAGGTGACATGGTGACCATTGGTCAAGGCTGCATTGGCGATCGCCCGCCCCAAAAACACCGTCCCGCCCAAAATCAAAATTTTCACCCGCTTTCCCTCACACGCATTTTCCTGGGACCGCTTCCCCCAACAACTTTAATTTTTCTGTGGATTTTCCGTTAGGTTAATGCGATCGCTAAGCTGCCGCAACAGCTGGGCTGTTTCCGGATTCGAGTCCTTCTGCTGAGAAATCTTATCGCAGCTATAGAGCACCGTCGTATGGTCCTTGCCCCCAAACTCTTCACCAATGCGAGGCAAACTCAAATCCGTATGCTGCCGCATCAGGTACATACCAATTTGTCGCGCCTGGCTAATTTCCCGCCGCCGCGAATTACTTTTCAAGTCGTCCACCGCCACTCCCATCGTGTCCGACACCACCGCAATCACTGACTCCGGCGACGCCTCTACCGTCTCCGTTACCGGATTCAACATTGGCGCAATACTTTCCACCGTCATGGGCAGCCCAGAAATGGATACGTAAGCCACTGCCCGAATCAAAGCCCCCTCCAGCTCTCGAATATTGGAGGTGTATCGTGCCGCAATATACTCAATCACCTCCCGTGACAGCCGCATATTTTCGTACTCGGCCTTTTTCTGCAAAATCGCCATACGGGTTTCATAATCAGGCGATTGAATATCGGCAATCAACCCCATGGAAAATCGCGAACATAGGCGCTCCTGTAGGCGCGACAGCTGATTCGGCGGGCGATCGCTAGCAATGACCACCTGCTTCCCCGCCTCATGGAGGGTGTTAAACGTATAGAAAAATTCTTCCTGGGTGTACTCCTTGCCCTCAATAAACTGAATATCATCCACAATCAGCACATCCACCGCCCGGTACTGCTCTCGGAAACGCTGCATCCCGTCCTTACGAATCGCCGTAATCAAATCATTCGTAAACTTTTCCGTAGACACATAGAAGACCCGAGCATTCGGTTCACTTTGTAACCGATAGTGTCCAATAGCCTGCATCAAATGGGTCTTCCCCAGCCCCACGCCGCCACACAGAAATAGGGGATTAAACTCCCTGCCGGGCGACTCCGCCACCGCCAATGAGGCAGCGTGAGCCATCCGATTATTGGCCCCCACCACAAATCGCGAAAACGTATATTTCGTATTAAGCTGCGCCGAACTAAGGGACAAATCCTGAGACTTTGACGACCCATTGGACCGGCTAGGGGCGCTAGAGGCATTAGCCTTCCCCACTGCCGCCAGATCCTGAGGTTCCAGAAACACGTTCACCGATTGCTCAATGGGATCCGGTCCATCCCCATTACGGTTGGCGATAATTTCTACTTCTACGGATCGTCCCAGCACTGATTCTGCGGACTGGGCGATCGCCTGAATGTAGTATTTTTGCAGCCAATTGCGGGCAAAAGGCGTTGGGGTACGCAAAATCAACGTGCGATCATCCAGCCGTTCCGCGATCGCCGTTTTAATCCAAGTTTCAAACGTAGGGCGACTGAGCTGGTCTTGCAAAATCTCCAAGATTTCTGCCCAGAGGCTTTCTAGCGATTTGTCCACAGACAAACTCCCTCACAAACACGGCTAAGCAAACAGAGCCAGGACAATAGGCCACAAGGGCGTAATCGAGCCCCTTTAGCGCAAAATGGCGATGGCGACGACATAGCGGCAATAATAGTTAGCCGCTGGAAACGTAAACCCTAAAATTCTCTTTTGCTTCTTTATCGTGGCATTTCTAAGGATTAGAGACGAGTAAAAGTACGGAAAAAGGAATCAAAAATTTATCGGAGAATTAACAGAAAAACGCTGACTTACTTCCTAGGATGGCTATTGTATCGGTCCCTGGGCAGCTTCTTAGACAAACTTTGCGATAAATTTTAGGTTTCATTCAACCACAACTCCTTACGACCCTGAAAGCCTATCAGCCAGAAGATCACAGAGTTTTTATCCTCGTTGGAATCATCAAAGTAACACAATGTTAAGCTGTCCCATGGTGTTGATTTATTGCCGCACTTGCGCTACGAGCAGTCGCGATTGACTTTGCCTTGCTCTTTGGGCTGCTAGCTGGGTTACTAACAAGTTGTCAAGAGATTTTCAGTAATCTTCTAATTTCTTCCGCCTTTTCCCAAAGGCTCTTTAGTTGTAGATGTTTTTTACTCCAAGCTTCCAAAAAAACAAAACTCGTAGCTTATTTCAGTAGCTTGTTTGAGCGGGTTCCGTTAATCTCTACCTATTGACTTTTGATTGTTAATTTTTCGTCGTTAATTTTCCGTTATTCCTATGAAGTCTTACTTGGCTGCCGCTATCCAGATGAATAGCCTACCGGATTTGGAGAAAAATCTGGCTCAGGCGGAGGAGCTAGTGGATTTGGCGGTACGGCGAGGGGCAGAAGTGGTGGCATTACCGGAAAATTTTTCTTTCCTGGGGGATGAAGCCGATAAGCTGGCAAACCTGGAGGTGATCGCCACCGCCAGCGAAAAATTTCTACGGAAAATGGCCCACCGATTCCAAATTACCGTCCTCGGCGGTGGTTTTCCGATGCCCGTCGGTGACGGCAAGGCGGCCAATGTGGCTATGCTGATCGATCCCCGTGGCGGCGAGGTGCGCTACGAAAAGGTGCACTTATTTGACGTGAACCTGCCTGATGGCAATACCTACCGCGAATCGGAAACGGTGCAGGCTGGGACAGCGCTGCCGCCGGTGTATGCCTCGGAGGAGTTGGGCACATTGGGGATTTCAGTGTGCTACGACGTGCGCTTTCCAGAGCTGTATCGCCATCTGTCGAAGAAGGGGGCGGAGGTGCTGTTTATTCCTGCGGCGTTTACGGCCCACACCGGCAAGGACCACTGGCAGGTGCTTCTTCAAGCGCGGGCTATTGAAAATACTTGCTATGCGATCGCCCCTGCCCAAACGGGACTGCACTACGGTCGCCGCTACACCCACGGTCACGCAGCCATTATTGATCCCTGGGGGGTGGTGCTGTCCGATGCGGGTACGGAGGTGGTGCTTGCGATCGCCGA
>CALCTI010000516.1 GCA_937894105.1 uncultured cyanobacterium | reverse complement strand
TTTATAGAAACACGAGCTTGGTCGTAGGAAACGGACCGATTAGAGTCCGACTAATAACCAATTAACGATTGTTGCAGCGCAGACGAAGTTCGTCGCCTAGGGTATTTCGCTCGATATTGTCTAAATCAACGGTGCCGTCGTGTAGGGTGGCGGCGTCCCAAAGCTTGGCTCCGTCCATATCGGCGTCGCCAAATTTTGTCTGGTCATCGATAATTGCGCCGCTAAAGTCTACCCGTCGCAGGTTCGCGCCTCGTAGATCAGCGCCCTTTAAGTTGGCGTCAACAAAGTTGGCATATTCAAAGTTGCTGTTGCGCAGGTCAGCACCGGCTAGGTTGGCGCAGGTAAAGTAGGCGGCGGTGAAGTTGCTGTCCTGCAGGTTGGCGTCTTCTAGCTGGGCCTGACGCAGTTTGACGCCGGCTCGATTTTGATCGCTAAGGTTAGCTCCGTTCAGGTTGCACCCTTGGCAGCCTCGGGCTCCGCGCCTTAGAAAGACGCTGGGGTTATCGGTGTTTTGGCCTATCGCGGGCTCTGTACGAGGGTTAAAAATATATCCGACGGCGGTTGCCGATTGTCCCACGCCGCCCTGGGCGTTCGCCTTTAAAGAGGGGGAGGATTGATTCAAAAGGAACGACAGTAACTTTTTCATAGTTGTTGTGAAAGTGACCAATATCGCTTTTTTCAAAGGATCTCTGGTTTTTCAGGACGGTGCGTTAGTTAATGGGACGGCAAAGTCGCGTTACAATCTGAAATATTTCCCGTAGAAATATCGTATTTTGTCTTGCTTGCCGGAGGATTCTCGGTGATTTATCAACGCCAGCGCCCTGTCGCCAGTTGGCTTCTGGATAATGTCTATCGCTTTGTTAAGCGAATGAATGGGGTATGGGAGCGGGCGGCGAATTATTCAAAAAACGCTGCCCTGTTTGCTGCTGCTTTAGTGGCGATCGCCACCTTTGCGATCAGTCAGCCCCAGACTTTTGCTGAGCCCCTGCAATGGGATAGCGAGGAAGAAATGGCGGCGGCGGTGAGTGAGGCAATTTCCCTGACCGACGAGGCATTTGACCTGACGAACCGTGGTAGCTACGCCGAAGCGGAGGCGATTTGGACCAAAATTTTAGAGTCGTTTCCTTATAACGCGGAAATTTGGAGTAACCGGGGTAATGCGCGGGCTAGCCAAATGAAGCTGGAGGAGGCGCTGGAAGATTATGAACAGGCGATCGCCCTAGCTCCCGATGCGCCGGATCCCTATTTAAACCGAGGGGCGACGCTGGAAAATATGGGACAGTGGGAGGCGGCGATCGCTGATTATGACCGGGTTTTGGTGATCGACCCTGATGATGCGGCGGCGTATAACAATCGCGGCAACGCCCAGGGAGGCTTGGGCAATTGGGACAATGCAGTGGAAGATTTCAAGCGGGCAGCAGACCTGGGTGGCGAATTTGTTATTGCCCGCGAAAATTATGCCTTGGCCCTCTATCAAACGGGCAATCCTAAAGAGGCGCTGCGACAGTTGCGTAATTTGGTACGAAAGTATCCTCGTTTTGCTGATGCCCGGGCAGCGTTAACGGCGGTGCTGTGGGAGTCGGGAGACCAGGGAGAAGCGGAAAGTCAGTGGGTTTCAGTGATTGGTTTAGACCGACGTTATAAAGATATTAATTGGGTTCGTGATGTGCGCCGTTGGCCGCCTTCAGTGACGGATGGACTGAATCACTTTCTAACCCTTTGATTCTTATGAATGCTGTTAGACGTTACGGATGAAATTCGTGCTGACTCGCGCTAAATAAAGTATCTTTGGCATCTTTGATTAACCTTTGTTAGGGACTTTTACCATGGGATCCGCACCGTTAAGCTGGATAGAATTAGAATCGTTAACTAACTTTTCTATTGACTATGAGAATGGTCCCACTAACGCCCAGTCGATAAAGCGTTTATTTGGGCATTCTTCGTCTGATATTCGAGTGGTTTTGTATCGTGATAATCACGCCTGGTGCCCCTACTGCCAAAAGATTTGGCTGTGGCTAGAGGAAAAGCAAATTCCTTATGCCATTCAGAAAGTAACGATGTTTTGCTATGGGGAAAAGGAGCGCTGGTACAAAAACGTGGTGCCGTCGGGGATGTTGCCAGCGATCGCCCTAGACGGTGACATAATTACCGAAAGCGATGATATTTTAATTGCCCTTGAAAAGACCTTTGGACCTTTATATCGAGGTATGACTGACGGGGCAGTTTTGCCGTTGCGAAAGCTGGAGCGATTGCTATTTCGTGCCTGGTGTTTTTGGCTGTGTTATCCAACGCGATCGCCTCGAGAAGACAACCAGAGACGGGAGGCATTTGTTAGCGTTGCAAAGCAAGTGGAAGCGGGGTTAGAAAAGTCATTGGGACCGTTTTTTTTAGAGGAATTTAGCACCGCAGATGTTTCTATTACAAAGGATACTCCCTGCGACAGAACCATCCGCGCATTGCTGACTGGTTCAAAGGGTTAGAAACGCGGTCTACCTACCGTGGCACCCAAAGCGATTTTCATACCCACGCCCACGATCTGCCTCCCCAAATGGGCGGATGTTATTCCAATGAAACTCCTGAGGCGATCGCCGCCCAAACCCAAGTGGATCAAGGACCATGGGCTAAAATTCCTGACGTGAATTACGATGAACCGGACACCAGCCGCCAGGAAGCTCTCTTTCGAGTGCTAAAACATCGCAATAATATTGTGCGTGTTAATCCCACGGACAATGGCGCTTTTGATGGGGCGTTACGATGTGCCCTGACCTGGATGATGACCGGGGAGACGAGTCAGCCGCCCGCAGGTTCAGAGGTGGGATTGCGATATTTGCGCGATCGCATTAACGTACCTCGAGATATGTCGATTTATGCGGGCAAGCGATTGCGTCAGGCGCTGGAAAATACGGCATCATTAGTGGGCGATCACCAAGGTCCGCCGATTTCGATGCGCGATCGCTACGATCAAAATCCCGTCGAATTTTCTGTGCTTTGAATTTTCCGGTCGCTGATAACAACAGCCAAAAAAATTACCAGGGCAGTAGCGTTCCGTCCCAGGAAAAAAAATCGCCACTTTGGGTTGAATCTAGGCGATAAATAATATCCATTAATTGTTGAACGGTGCGATCGCTAGAAAATAGTTTCTCCGGCGGAACATTGCCTTGAAATGGTTTAGATAAATGGGTATCGGTGGTTCCAGGATGGAGAGCAGCCAGGATCGTATTGGGGCTGCGGCGCTTATATTCAATCGCCGCCGTTTTAATAAACATATTCAGCGCCGCCTTTGACGCGCGATAGCCATACCAGCCACCGCTACGATTATCGCCAATGCTGCCCACCTTCGCTGACACCGTAGCAAATACGGAGCGATCCCGATGGCGGAAAAATGGCAACAGCCTTTCCGCTAATAATGCCGTCGGTAAACTATTCACTTGAAAATAGCGCAGCAGATTTTCTGTTGATAATTGCTCCAGTCGTTTCTCCGGCTGAAAATCATTCCCTTCGTGCAAGATTCCAATGCAATTAATGGCTAAATGAAGGGAATCACCCTCCTGTTTTAAAATATCGGGTACCTGGTTAATGTCACTTTCTTTTGTAACATCCAGAGCGAATCCTTCTAGTCGCCCGGGAAATTGATTGGCGAGCTGAAAAATCCCGGCAGCTCGTGAGCGATCGCGATAGGTAGCAACAACTGAAGAAAAACTTTGATCAATTAAACACGCCTTTAAAAAACTCAAGCCGATACCACCGCTGGCTCCAAAAACGATGGCTTTGGAATCTGTGGGGAATGCATGCTTTTTCTTCTGCAATACTGATGGATATTGGCTTGTATTTCCCATTAATTTTCTTCAGTGTTTATTCTTTTAAGCTAATAGTTTTAGGATTAATAATGGAATCAGTTTTTTCTGCCAGAACATAAGAAATCTGGTTGAGCCAAAAGGCTCTGTCTTTAAGATCACCGCGATTATTGAATTTATCCCTTAAACTTAGGAAGTCAGAATCCCAAATAGCTAGCGGTCTTTGGCGACTTGAGTTTTCCATCTCCAGGAAGATTTCTCCCAACCCTTATCTTCGGATACTGATGTGAATAGGCGGTGATTAAAGCCTAATCACTCATATTACCCAAGCGTTTTAATAGAACCATGACTTCTGTGATCGCCTCAAAGATCGCCCCAAAATCGGCCACCTCTACGACAGTGCCGGTTGAACCAATCGTATCGATGCCTAAGTTTGAACCGTTCACAAACCTACAAGATTCTAACCATCTCGCCAACGTCACCATTATTGGATCCGGTGCCTGGGGATCCGCTTTAGCCACCTTAGCGAAGCAAAATAATCACCAAGTTCACATGTGGTCCCGCCGCAATTCTGAGTCCATTGAGGAAGCGGTGAGCGGTGCCGATATTATCGTTTCTGCCGTTTCCATGAAGGGTGTGGCTCCCACGATCGCCAAACTGAAAGCCATTGGGCTACCCGTCAGCACCATTATTGTTACCGCCACCAAGGGACTTGATCCCGACACCACCCAAACCCCATCCCAAATGTGGCAGGAAGGGTTTCCGTCCCTGCCCGTGGTGGTGTTGTCCGGTCCCAATTTGTCTAAGGAAATTGAAAAAGGGCTGCCGGCTGCGACGGTGGTAGCCAGCACTCACTTAGAGGCTGCTGAGGCGACCCAGGTGGTGTTTGCGTCCGATGTGTTGCGAGTGTATGTGAACCCCGATCCCATTGGCACCGAGCTGGGGGGGACGCTGAAGAATGTTATGGCGATCGCCGCTGGCGTCTGCGACGGCCTGAACTTGGGCACCAATGCGCGATCGGCCCTATTGACTCGGGCGCTGCCGGAAATGATTCGCATGGGGACCCAGCTAGGAGCCCAGCCAGAAACCTTTGTGGGGCTGGCCGGGCTTGGGGATCTACTAGCCACGTGCAGCAGTCCCCTGTCGCGTAATTATCGCGTCGGCTTTGGGCTATCCCAGGGCAGAGCCTTAGAGCACATCCTAGAGGAGCTAAAAAGCACCGCCGAAGGGGTCAACACTGCCAATGTGCTAATGGAACTAGCCCGTCGAGAAAAAATCCCCATGCCCATTGCCCGTCAGGTGTATCGCCTGCTCCACGGCAAAATCACTCCAGAGGAAGCGGTTCAGGCCTTAATGGATCGGGAGCTGAAGCAGGAGTTTGAAGACGAATTGCTTCAAGCAAACGACGACGTGTAAAGCGTTGGCAAGTGACGTTGGCAAGTTTGTCGTGACAACCCTGCTGAAAAGGGGGCTGTGCTGACAACTGGGATGTGAACAATCCGGATCTGACAATTTGGACCTGACAATTTGGACCTGACAATTTGGAGCTTATGGGCAGGGCTTGGATAAAATCGGTCTTGCCCATCAATTTGACGCTCTGCTACAATTCACAGGCGTAAAAATCAGGCGCTCGCCAAGCCCGATGAGCATTGGCACAATCTATAAACCAGAGGAAATCATGAAAGTCGTCAGCTCGATCGGCAATATGAAAAAGCGCAGCCCCGACTGCCAAATTGTAAAGCGCCGTGGCTATATCTACGTTATTTCTAAGAGCAATCCCCGGCTAAAAGTACGTCAGGGCAAGCGCAGCAAGAAAAAAAGAGGATACTAAGCCTGGTATTCAGCATAAAAAATAGCTTAGTTTGAGCGGGATCATCAGCCGGAAAAACGGTAACTTTGGATGATTCCGCTCTTTGATTAATCGATTTTTAGATTGCCCGATTTTTA
>CALCTI010000515.1 GCA_937894105.1 uncultured cyanobacterium | reverse complement strand
AAGGCTTTGCTGGTAAGGTTGGGTGCATTTTGGCGGGAGTTTCGATCTAAACCCGATTATGGAAGTTTTGCGGCTCCCACGGTTGAGCAGGTATTGGCAAACGGTGCGGCAGCCTCAAAATTTAGCCCTATTGACCGTTGTGCTGCTGGCGGGGGCGATCGCCATTCCAGGAATCCAATGGGGCTTGCCGGACCGGTTGGGATGGGCGGCCGATGAGCTGGTTCCCGAAAAGGTTTTAGAGGCGATTGATCTAGGGTTTGCTAACGGTTGGCACTATAAATATCCACCGTTTCAGTATTATTTATTGTCAATTTTCTATATGCCCCTATTGGCATTGGCAAAGCTAGGTTTTATCGACCGTAATAGCGACAGCACTTACACCTTGCTATTTCTTTTGGGGCGATTTCTGTCGGTGCTAATGGGAATGGGAACAATCGTCCTAATCTATCAGCTTGGCAAAGAAATTTTTAACATTAAAACAGGGATATTTGCCGCACTGATATTTACCCTAACGCCGGTCTATGTTTACTACGCTAAAATCACCAACCTCGATATTCCCATGTTGTTTTGGCTGGTGGGGTTTTTAATCTTTTATGGACGTATTTTAAGGCACCAAAACCTATCGGATTATCGATTGTGCGCCGTATTAGGAATAGTGGCGATTTGTACTAAAGATCCTGCCTACGGATTTGTATCTTTACCGATTTTTCCTGTTTTGGGGCTGTATGGATTAAAGCTGCGTAGAGAGAATCCCAGTCGACCTTGGGGCAAAGTTTTTAAACAGGTTCTGAGCGATCGTCGCCTATGGCAGCCATTGTTAATTGGGATTTTTGGATTTCTAATCCTAAGCAACGCTTTTTTAAACTTCGACGGATTTATTGATCGCATCAACCTATTGCTCTACGGCAGCGCTAAAATTCGCCCCCGCTACAGCGAAGATTTATGGGGACAGTGGCAAATGTTTGGCACTACTCTGCGCACCTTTCGATTTATGTTTGGCTGGCCCGTGGCGATCGCCATTCTACTGGGCTTAGGTCGCTACACTTGGCACCTGATCACCGCCCCCGCTAACCAGAAAAACTGGATTCCACTGGGACTACTTATCCCCTCCATTTCCTATTACTTTCTCTACGTCACGCCGGTCATGTATAACCCGGATCGTTATCTGATGCCTCTAATGCCAATGTGGTCAATCTTTGGGGGAAAATTTGTGGCAGATATGGCTTCTAAACGAGGCAGTTTTCGATGGGTTTCGGGGGCGATCGCTACAGTAATTTTCACCTACACTATTGCCTATGCTTGGACCCCGAATACCTTAATGCTTAACGATTCTCGCTACGGCGTTGAAACTTGGATAGAAGAAAATATTACAAAAGACGCTCTGGTTCTTCGTGTGGGAATTCGCAAGTATTTGCCGCGATTAGAAGGATTTACAACGGAACATATTGAAGCGCCAAAGATGGAAGAAATTGTGGCGATCAATCCTGAATTTATTGTGATTTCCAGTGGCTATGATGAGCGACGTTTTGGAACTGGCGATCCAACCCACCAGTTTTTTGCCACGTTAAAGTCTGAACAATTGGGATATAAGAGAGTCTTGAAGCAACAAAATAAAATCGAAGGATATTTATTCAATTTTGATGAAATTAACGACCGTTCAATCGACACGATGGCGGTGTATACCAATTTCGATAAAATCCATCCTGAAATCCAAATTTTCCACCGCGAAAAATAAGGATGATCGGCAAATTTTTCTATGAAATGTTTTTTGTAACTGTTTTTTGTAATTGTTTTTTGTAATCGTGCCAACACCACAACATCAGTCGGGCGTATTGGGCGAGGCTTTTGTGGCGGCGTGGCTACAGCAGCAGGGTTGGGAGTTGGTGGTCCAGCGGTGGCGGTGCCGATGGGGAGAGCTGGATGTGGTGGCGCGATCGCCCACCTCAAAAAAGAACCAACCTAAAGTTCTCGCCTTTGTGGAAGTAAAAACCCGCAGCCGCAAAAATTGGGATCAGGACGGTTTGCTTGCCCTGATCCCCAGCAAGCGTAATAAGCTCATTCGCGCCGCCCAAGCCTTTCTCAGTGAATTTCCCGAGCTAAGCGACGACGCCTGCCGGTTTGATGTGGCTGCCGTACGGTGCGATCACCTCTCAACCGCCCCTTCAAATATCCCCGCGAATCAAGCTTTCGCGCTGCCGGATCACCTTGACCTTGCACAACAGTGTCCAAATATTAGCCTCGCCCGTTCGCAGGTTGTCCACAGTCATCGCCTAACCTTGCAGCACCACATTCCCAATGCTTTCGATCTCAGCTGAAGCTTAGCGGTTGTGGCTAGAGTTAACCCAAAAAAGTTGGACTAAAAATCACGGCGATCATAAAAGGCTAAAGCCCCTGCAACCCAATCGCCACAAGATCTTTAGCCCCTATATTTCCTGATTTTGGTGGGTGCGTCATCCCACGTTATTCCAACGCCCCAAAGCTCAACGCCCCAAAGGCTTTTGACGCTAGTCAAACCCATCCCTACACCAGCGTTGCCGGGCAATATCCTAGTCCTGCAATAAACTCCTTGCAAAATTCTTCAATATCAACACGGTTTGGCAACCCGTAGGAGACGATCGCCACCTGCTGTTGCCGCATCACCGAAATGGGCGATTCACCCACATCCAATCCCCAAAATGCCACCTTCAAAGGACCTCCTGGCTCGTATACCTCCCCTAGCTCAGATAAAAATGAGCGTAAATCTAAAATATCCACCGGGCACACCATATGATCCAACTCTAAACGCAAGATCCATCCGTCGGGCTGATGAACAATCGTAACCTTCAAATCGGTTACAAACTGAAGTTGGGCTAGGCGCTCAACAATCCGCAGTATCAAGCTGGCATTGGCAAATCGATAGAAAATGTCCATCGCACTACTTGCTATAGCCAAGTTTGTTCTACACCCCTATTGTCGCAAGTAATTAAGGTTTATAACCATAATCTTAAAAAAATATTATGGGAGTCCTCTCCTTTTGAAACTACTCCTATGCAAAACGACCAAGATTTAAGGCTGGATCGGTATGACTACCTATTGCCGGACAATCGTATTGCCCAAAATCCAGCAGAACCCCGTGACCACTCTCGATTACTGGTGATAAGTTCCCCCACAAAGCACCACCACGCTCGCTTTGACAGCTTGCCCCAGTGGCTAAAGTCAGGAGATTTGCTGGTTTTAAACGATACGTCAGTGATCCCCGCGCGGTTGTACGGTCGCAAAACAACGGGGGCGGCGGTGGAGATATTGCTGCTGGAGGCGCGATCGCCCCAGGAATGGCTAGCATTGGTGCGCCCCGGAAAACGCCTTCCCGTCGGCAGCGTCATTGAATTCCACCCCAGTGCCTTACCTTCTGAAGCATTAAAGTCAGAGGCATTAAATTCAGAGGCATTAAATTTAAGGGAAGGGGCTGACCCTGCACCTGTTTCCCCTGTTTCCCCTGTGTCCCCAACCACCGCGCCCTTAACCGCCACCGTGATGGGTACGGATGAGGATACGGGCGGACGCTGGCTAAAATTTTATCTGCCTGACGGCGTCCATTTGCTCAGCGTGCTGGATCAGTGGGGACATATGCCCTTGCCTCCCTACATTACCGACTCGGACGCGCCGCCGGATCGCTACCAAACTATTTATGCCCGTGCCGCTGGATCCGCCGCTGCCCCCACTGCCGGGCTGCACTTTACGCCCCAGCTTTTCGACGCCCTAGCCGCCGCCGGGATCGATCACGTCAAACTCACTCTTCATGTGGGCGTGGGCACTTTCCGCCCGGTGGAATCGGAAACGATTACTGACCATGTGATGCACCATGAGTGGACGGAGGTGCCAACGGATGTGGTGGAAAAAATTCAGGAGACCCGAAGTCGCGGTGGGCGGGTGATCGCGGTAGGCACTACGGCGGTGCGAGCCTTGGAAAGTGCTGGTCAAGGCACCCTCACCTTAGGCAAACCTTTAGGGCCGTTCTGCGGCAAAACTAATCTATTTATTTATCCGGGCTACCGGTGGCAGGTGGTGGATGGGCTAATTACCAATTTCCATTTACCGCGCTCTAGTCTGATGATGCTGGTGGCGGCGTTGATTGGTCGGGAGCGCTTGCTGGAGCTGTATCAAATTGCTCTGGACGCGCCCCCGGAACCATCGAGCGTTGGCGATCGCCCCTATCGTTTTTATTCCTTTGGCGATGCAATGTTAATTTTGCCCACGGCGAAACTTCCCTGATAGTGCTCCCAAGCCCCTGTAGGGTCTGGGTAATGGCTTGCATACTTCAAAGGAGATAAAAGATATGCCCAATTACGACTAGACGGACGCATAAAAACGTAATAGAATCCGGGCCAATTACAGTGGTTGTAAAAGTCATAGAATTTATACCGTTAGTTGTCCGACGCAATTTGTTCAGTGTTATTTTTTTGAGGGCTAGAAAATAATGGGTCCTTTTAAGCGGTTTTCGCTATCTCGCGATATGGGCATTGACCTGGGCACTGCCAATACCCTGGTTTACGTTTCAGGTAAGGGAATTGTGCTGCAAGAGCCGTCGGTGGTGGCGATCGACCAGGATAAAAATAACCCCCTCGCCGTGGGTGAGGATGCCAAGAAAATGTTGGGGCGAACCCCAGGAAATGTCACGGCTTTGCGCCCTCTACGGGACGGCGTCATTGCCGACTTTGATACGGCAGAGCTAATGCTGAAGCACTTTATTACGCGGGTTAGCGAAGGGCGGCTGGTGCCTCCCCGCATTGTGATTGGCATTCCCAGTGGCGTCACTGGCGTTGAACGGCGGGCGGTGATGGAAGCGGCGGCCCAGGCCGGAGCACGGGAAGTGTATCTAATTGATGAGCCGGTGGCGGCGGCGATCGGGGCAGGGCTACCGGTAGCGGATCCCACGGGCAATATGATTATCGATATCGGCGGCGGCACCACTGAGGTGGCTGTGCTGAGCTTGCAGGGCACGGTGCTTAGCGAGTCGGTGCGAGTTGCTGGCGATGAGCTGAGTGACGCGATTTCCCAGTACATGAAGAAAGTGCATAACCTGGTCATTGGTGAGCGCACTTCAGAGGAGGTAAAAATCCGTATCGGGTCCGCCTATCCTAGCGATAACGATGACCAAGGGATGGAGGTGCGAGGACTTCACCTACTGTCGGGGTTGCCTCGGACGGTGACCGTTAAGGAGGGGGAAATTCGTGAAAGTATGTCAGAGCCTCTGTCGGTCATTGTGGAGGCGGTAAAGCGTACTTTGGAGCGGACGCCACCGGAATTGGCTGCGGATATTATTGACCGCGGTATTATGCTGGCTGGCGGCGGTGCTTTGCTTAAGGGGCTGGATACGCTGATCAGTCACGAAACGGGCATTGTGGTTCATGTGGCGGCGGATCCCTTGAGCTGCGTAGTGTTGGGCACCGGAAGAGTGCTGGAGAATTTCAAAGAGCTGGAGCGCGTATTTAGCAGCCGATCGCGATCTATCTAGCGACCCGGTTTAGGGGCTATGGCTGTGGCGCTCACGGCTATAGCGGCAGACTTAAGTCCTACTAATAATTTTCAGGCACACCTCCCACGTCTATTTCCTTTCAACTATGCTTTCCCTTCGCCGCTGGTGGCTTAAAAATTGGCTTCGCATTGTTCTGGTGGGTGTTTCCGCCGGAGCGGTTTGGGGACTGCGGCAAACCCAAGGGGATGTGCTAACGGAAGTTTATGGCTGGGTGGCTCGACCTCTC
>CALCTI010000514.1 GCA_937894105.1 uncultured cyanobacterium | reverse complement strand
GGTGGCCGTTGGTCGGGTGCGAGCGGCGGAGGCAGTGTTGGGGCGGTCCCAGGCCATTGCGGTGGTGGAGCGGGAACGGCTGCGGGAAACCCAGGTGCGATCGCCCCTTAACGGAGTAATCGGCGATATTTCGGTGAAGGTGGGGGATTTTGTTACGGAGCACGATCCCCTGGCGACGGGATTTGAAAATTAGCTTTTGGAGTTGCGCCTAAACATTCCCGTGGAGCGAGCCGCCCAATTGCGCCCGGGAACGCCGGTACAAATTAGCGACAGTAATAAACAGGTGTTGGGCACGGGGCGGGTTAGCTTTATTTCGCCCACCACCGAGGGAGAGTCCCAAACGGTGCTGATTAAGGTGGGCGTGCCCAACCAGAGCGGAAATCTGCGGGACGGGCAGTTTGTATCGTCGCGGGTGCTGTGGGGACAGCGGCAAAATCAAGCGGTGGTGCCCGCATCGGCGATCGCCCGGCAAGGCAAAGATCAGTTTGTGTACGTGGTGCAGCGCAATGGCGAAGAATTGATCGCGAAAAAGCAGGTGGTGGAAGTGGGCCGCCAACAGGGGGATTTTGTGGAAGTGCTGTCGGGGATCCAACCGGGAATGTCCGTTGTAAGCGCCGGGCTTCAACGGTTGCAGGATGGATTAAGGGGCTTTTGTCACTTTCTCGTCTACCCACTGGCGAATAATTTGGTCCACATCCCTAGGGGATTCGTCGTGGGGACAATGTCCAGCGTTGATGAAATGCTCGGTGAGGGTGGGGTAATACTGACGGAATTTCGCTGAGCGATTCCCCGAGTTCATCCAAGGATCTCCCGTGCCCCAAATGGTCAGCAGCGGGCATTCCATTTGTTCCAGCAACACATCCAGGGTGTCGCCTCGGGGAGATTTAAACACCGACGCAAACACCCGCGCCGCACCGGAGTCGCAGGATGGGCGATAAATATCTTCCACAAGCTGGTCTGTTACCGCCGACTGGTCCACGTAAACCCGCTGGAGAGTTTTGCGAATGGTGGACTTACGGCGGGCATTTTGGAAAATCAAATAGCTGGGCAAGGGCTGAAGCATCACAGACCGCACCACTTTGCCGATGATTTCTTTAACAGGATTGGGCTTTTGCACCCGAGGATCGTCGGAAAAGGGACCGGCGCTGTTGAGCAATACCAAACCGCGCACGGATTGCGCCCCCCCCGCTGCCACACATAGTGAGGCATAGCCCCCCAGGGAATTCCCCGCCAGCACTGCCGGCTCCCCAATCACTTCAGCAATAAAATCGTGAAGCTGTTCCCGCCACAGCTCGCCCCTATAAACCCGGTCCGCCTTTTCCGATCGCCCAAACCCCAACAGGTCGATCGCCCACACGTCAAAATCCGCCGCCAAATCTGCAATATTTTTTCGCCAGTGATCCGTTGACGCGCCGAACCCATGCACTAGGAGCAAAGGCGGGCGATCGCTGCGAGGTTCACCGGCGTGGACGTAGTAAATTTTATGCCCTTGCCACTGCCAATATTGACCAGGTGTTGCGGGAGCATCGACAAGGGAAACAGTTGCAGTCATGGGGTTGGCAAAAACATTGGGGCAATGAACTTGTCTTCAAATGTAACGCAACGTAAAGCACCCGGTGGGGCGGATTTCTCCCCTAGCGTTCCACCTGGAGACGGCGGGTGACGATGGTGGTGCCATTGCCAGAAATCAAAATCGCCGAAATCCAGCGGGGTCCTTCGTCGTCAGGGGCGGTACCGGTTTTGAACAGCCCGCCCGCTGAGAGGGTTTCTAGCTGCCAATCGCCGGGAGCACGGTAGCCTTGGGCTGTCACCGGTTCGTCAATCGCCGCCCCCGCCAGCAGATCATTGCTCAGGGGCTCCTGAACGATCGCATCAAAATTAAAGTCATCCCCCGGACGCACTGTTTCCGGCAGCCGAATCCACACCGTGGGCGGCGAGTCGCCCCGTTTAATTTCCGTTTCCTCCGCCAGCACCGTGGTGTCCACAATCACCCCGTCGCGAATGGTTTGGCGGGCGGTCACCGTAGCGTTTAGCCGGGGCTGGCGCGGGTCGTTGCCCCCCTCAGCGCTGGTGATTCGGGTCGCGGTTTCAATGACAAAGCCGCCCCCAGCTCGCTCCCAATTTTGCAAGGTGGTTTGGTAAGTCAAGCCGGGAAATGTTTCCCACAGTTCAAAGAGTGATCGCCCTAGCATTTCCCGCGTCACCCCATCACCGGAGCGAAAATTCGATCCGTAATAGTCCACCACCCTTTCCAAATCTTGCCCGCTAGCCGCCGCATCCAACTCCGATAGCCAGGTGGTTAATTCGGCGGGGGCCGTATCGGGCGATCGCGCCATTAACACCCCAGAACTAGCGGGGGCGGGCATCTGGGCAATCATAGGGAGTCCGAGCACCGTCCCTATTCCCAACGCCAGGGGAATAGAAAAGCGGGGAATAAACCGGCGATCGCGCAGAAATTGGGGCATGGGATGATAGCGTGGTTTACGAAATTTCAATGGGGCTGTGGCTAATTGTAGCGCTGACTTGACCGTGTCCTGTGCTTCTTCAGGCGGCGTTAACGTCCAGAAAAAACAACCGTTTCAGCTTTCAATTTCTATTTAGGGGCTGTCATCCATTAAATTTCAAGCTCAATAGCTGCAAGGGTCTCAGCCCCTAAATTTCTTTGTTTAAAAGGGCGTGTACTTCCCACTGCGTCAAGCTTCTGGAATTTAATTGATGACACGCCCTACTCTTTTACATTTATTTTTCAGTCGCTTTTTAGTTTTTTAATCAGTGTCCAAGCGTCTTCTTATCGCAGCCAGCGGAACCGGCGGTCATATTTTTCCCGCCCTTGCCGTTGCGCAGCAGCTTTCTTCACCCCGTGCCCAAGGATCCTGGTCCATTGAATGGCTGGGGGTGCCTGATCGCCTGGAAACGGAACTGGTCCACAATTACCCCCTTCATACCATCGGCGTGGGCGGCTTTCAGGGACGACCGGGATTCGGCACCCTGAAAACGGCGCTGAACCTGGTTAAGGGCATTTGGCACACGCGCAAGATTTTGAAGCAGGGCAACTTTGACGGGGTTTTTACCACCGGCGGCTATATTGCGGGACCGGTGATTTTGGCGGCGCGACTCTTGGGACTACCGGTTATCCTCCACGAATCCAATGCCATGCCCGGCAAGGTTACCCGCTGGTTTGGTCCCTGGTGTGACCAGGTGGCGATCGGCTTTCCCAACGCCGCTCAGCACCTGACCAACAGCCAAACCCAATGGACCGGCACCCCCGTTCGCGCCAACTTTTGGCAGCCGGAGCCCTTGGACCTGCCGATTCCCAGCACCGCGCCGTTGATTGTGGTGGTGGGCGGCAGTCAGGGGGCCGTGCGGGTGAACCAACTGGTGCGCGACGCGGCTCCCGCCTGGTTTGACGCCGGGGCTTGGGTGGTACATCTCACCGGCAACCGTGACCCGAACGCTAATGAATTGCACCATCCCCAGTACATTGCCCTGCCGTTTTATGACAATATGGCGGCCCTATTGAAACGGGCGGACCTGGCTATTAGCCGCGCCGGAGCGGGTACCTTGACGGAATTAGCCGCCTCCCACACCCCGGCAATTTTAATTCCCTACCCCACCGCCGCCGACGATCACCAAACCCATAATGCCC
>CALCTI010000513.1 GCA_937894105.1 uncultured cyanobacterium | reverse complement strand
AAGAAATAGGCAATTTAAGCTGGAATGAGGCTCGATCGCTGGACGTGGGTCAATGGTTTTCGCCCCAGTTTAAAGGGGAAACGATTCCCTTGCTAACGGAGGTTCTGGAAGCAACAGCGGGGAGTATTGCCCTTAATTTAGAACTGAAAACTAATGGATATGAAACGGATTTAGCGGTGCAAGTCGCTCGGACCGTTAAAGATTTTGGGATGGAAAGTGCCTGCGTGATTACTTCTTTTCAAAAGCCGTGGATTGATCAACTGCAACAGTCCTTTCCCGACCTAAATTTAGGGTTGATTTCCACACAATCCTTAGATGCTGACTCCCTAGACGGATTGCACGTGTGTTCTATGTTTGTTGACGCTTTGACCCCCGCTGATTTGGAGCGTTATCGACAGCAGGGTCTGAAAACCTGGATTTGGACCGTGGATAAGGGGGCGATCGCCCACCATTGGCGACAGCAAGGCATTGACGGTATTATTACGAACCAACCGGAGCAACTCCGAAAAACCCTTCAACGTTTGCGTTGTTCGGATTAAGATTGGAGACTCTTTCAGAGCTTAATAAATCCAGTTTATGGATCTGAAGAGATAATTAAAATCTGCAATAAAAGTCTGAAATACGTCTGCAATCCTATTCCAAGGAAATCCTATTCCAAGGACACATTCTAAGGAAAAGCTCCGCAGGAAACCCCGTATCCCATTCCAGAGACATTTCCATCCCATCATGAGCAAAGGCACCCTATTCGACAAAGTGTGGGCACTGCACACCGTTGGCACCTTACCCTCCGGCCAAACTCAGTTATTTGTGGGTTTACACCTGGTCCACGAAGTGACCAGCCCCCAAGCCTTTGCCATGTTGCGCGAGCGAGCACTAACCGTCGCCTTTCCCCAACGCACCGTCGCCACCGTAGACCATATTGTGCCCACGGAAAACCAAGCCCGCCCTTTCGCCGATACCCTGGCGGAGGAAATGATTCGCAACTTGGAAAAAAACTGCGCCGATTTTGGCATCCGCTTCAATAATATTGGCTCCGGTAAACAGGGCATTGTGCACGTTATCGCCCCGGAACAGGGGTTAACCCAACCGGGCATGGTGGTAGCCTGCGGCGACAGTCATACCTCCACCCACGGGGCATTTGGAGCCATTTCCTTTGGCATTGGCACCAGCCAGGTGCGCGACGTGCTGGCCTCCCAAACCCTTGCTATTACTAAGCCCAAGGTGCGGCGGGTGGAGGTTAACGGTCCGCTGCCCACGGGGGTTTACGCCAAAGATGTGGTGCTGCATATTATCCGCAAGCTGGGGGTGAAGGGCGGCGTGGGCTATGCCTACGAATATGCGGGCTCTACTTTTGAAGTCATGTCTATGGAAGAGCGTATGACCGTGTGCAATATGAGCATTGAAGGGGGCGCTCGCTGTGGTTATGTAAACCCGGACGCGGTTACGTTTAACTATTTGCGCGGTCGGGATTTTGCGCCACAGGATGACCAGTGGGACGCGGCGGTGCAGTGGTGGAGCAGCTTGGTGAGCGATGCGGATGCTCAGTATGACGATGTGGTGATTTTCGATGCGGCTGATATTCCACCTACGGTTACCTGGGGCATTACGCCGGGACAGGGCATTGGGGTGACGGAGATGGTGCCCACTTTGGATGATCTGGATGAGAGCGATCGCTCCATCGCCGCTGAAGCCTACAACTATATGGATTTGGCTCCCGGTCAGGCGATCGCGGGCACAAAAATCGACGTGTGTTTTATTGGGAGCTGCACCAACGGTCGCCTTAGCGATTTACAGGAAGCGGCAAAAATTGCCACCGGGCACAAAGTGGCGGACGGCATCAAAGCCTTTGTGGTGCCGGGCTCTGAGAAGGTAAAACAGCAGGCGGAAGAGGAAGGGCTAGACAAAATTTTCACCGAAGCCGGCTTTGAATGGCGCGAGGCTGGCTGCTCCATGTGCCTAGCGATGAATCCTGATAAGCTCACGGGCAATCAAATTAGTGCCTCTTCCTCCAACCGCAATTTCAAAGGACGGCAGGGGTCAGCGTCGGGGCGCACCCTGTTGATGAGTCCGGCTATGGTGGCGGCGGCAGCGATCGCTGGTCGCGTTGCCGATGTGCGGGAGCTGATAAAACGCTAATGAAACACCGGTAAAACAGGGTGTTATTGATGATTTCTATTGATGAAGATGCTCTCCAGAGCGTCACCCGTTTTACTCACTTCCGCCTGTTTTTTTGGCATTGCCTGCTCGCCATTCTGCATTCCTCTCTTAACTGTGCAATGCCGTCACAGCTAAGGGGTATTTAGGGTGGCACTAGGTTGGGTGGCGATCGCCAGTTGAATTCCAGGAACCCGCTGTAATTGATCCATCACCCGAACCACTTGCCCGTGGCTAACCTGTTCGTCGGCGTTAATCGCCACCACTAGGGGCTTATTGTCCCGACGTTTTTCGAGCACTTGCGCCGCTAAATTTTCTAAAGCAACGGGCTGGCGATCTAGGGCGATCGCCCCGTCAGTCTGAATCGTAACGGTCACTTCAGGAGGAACTTGACCGACACTTTCACTGGCTTCCGGAAGGGTCACCGGCAGCCCCTGCCAGCGAGATAGGAACAGGGTGGAGACGATAAAAAACGCCAAAATTGAAAACAGCACGTCCACCATCGGCGTCAGGTTAATGGACGGCGGTCCCTGCTCTTCAGGCTCGCTCAGAAACGACTTGGGGCTATTCGAAAATGGCAAAGGGCTGTCCTCCCCGCTCTAAAAAATCCTGTTCATAATGGTTGCGGTAAAGCAACTCCCATTGCCCAATGGCGTCGCCCATACCCTGCATTTGCCGCTTAGCGAGGCTACGAAACCCATTTCCCGCCACCAGGGCCACCATCGCCACAATCAGCCCCACCGCCGTGGATCCCAGCGCCTCGCCGATGCCGCTGCTAACCCCCACCGCCCCCGCGCTTAAATTGCCCAGGGGGAGAGCAGAGAACGATCGCATTAGCCCCAAAATTGTCCCCAGTAGCCCCAGCAAGGGAGCCAGGCTGACCACCGTGTCAAAGGCGGTTTGGTAGCGGCGCAAATTTTGGATTTCTCCCTGGGCGGCCGCTTCCAGCGCCAGTCCAAATTCTTGGGGGGTGGGGCGGTCCAGGGACAGGGCAGCCCAGAAAATTCGGGCGATGGGCAAATCTTGATTTTGGCGTAGCTTGGCGGCGACGGCGATGGGGTCTTGGCGGTACTGGAGCAAAATTTCGCGGGTGAAGGGAATTTGCCGCTGAAGGAGCTGCCACCAAAATCGCGATCGCTCCCCAATCAGCACCACCGTCACCAGCCCACAGCCAACTAGGGGATACATCACAATCCCGCCATCTGTAAACCAGTTGCTCATAGACCCCTTAAAAAATGCGCTGCGTAATGCCGTCCTTCACTGGTGCTTTTGTAGCATGACACCCTCTCGTCCCTACCGAAGTCGCTCTAAAATTTCCCAATAGGCACGTGCGCCCATTAGCAATTGACCCCGAAAAGCGATTGACGATTTTTAGAAATGATCATTAGTATTAGATTAAATTAATTTACCGTGAAGAAATGTTGCGCATGCCCTTAAAGCCAGGCACTATTTTTTCAGGGGCTTTTGCGGCGAGGGGCTCTAGGAAGTTTTTCTGAAAAGCTTTAAGAAGTCCTTAGGTATGCCGTTGGCAACCGATAACAATTAGGTTTAACAGGTTTAGAAGTTATGGGGCAGCAAGTTAGGCGGTGGGTTTGGCGATCGTCGGTGGCAGCGATATTGGTACTTTTTAGCTGGGCGATCGCCCCGGCGGCCCAGGCTTACGACAACCCGGAGCTACTGCCTGACGAGCCCATTGCCGTGGTAGACCTGGCAAATTCTATTCCTGATGGGCAAGAACAAAGCCTGGTAGAAAGGCTGGAGTCTTTCGAAGCAGAGACCGGGTGGAAGCTGCGGGTGCTCACCCAATTTGACCGCACCCCAGGGCGAGCGGTGAAGGATTTTTGGGGGCTAGATAATAAAAGTCTGCTGCTGATTGCCGATGCGCGCGGGGGAAATTTGCTGAGCTTTAACGTGGGCGATGCGTTTTACGAACTTATGCCGCGCACCTTTTGGATTGAGCTGCAAACCCGCTACGGCAATCAGTTTTTTGTGCGGGACAATGGGGAAAACCAAGCCATTGTTGAATCCCTATATTCTGTCATGGGCTGCTTAGAAAAAGGCGGCTGCCAGTTTGTGCCAGGATTGCCCCAAGAGCAATGGATTTTGACCCTGATTACGTCGGTTTTAGGGGGCGTAATTTGTGGCTTTGCGGCCCATCCCCGTAAGGACGATCAGGTAATTGCTTGGCAGTGGGCGCTGATTTTATCGCCCCTGTGGGGGATTTTATTTGTGGCGTTCGGCATCGCTCCGGTTATTTCTCGCACCAGCGATTGGTTGCCTTTGGTACGTAATATTTCTGGGTTTGCGATCGGGGCACTGGTGGCGTTTCTCACTCCTGTTTTTGGACCGCCGAGACCGTCTAAACCCCAGTAGAGTTTGCCCGTTGCACCCAGCGCTGATAATCCCCTAGCTACAGGAAATAACGATGAAAATGCCACCCCAACTTAGGTTCAATGGGGTGGCATTTATCATTTTTGTGGCCCTGTTTATTGTGGAAGTGGTGATTGCGGTATTTGTTAATGACCAGTTTATTCGCCCAATTTTGGGGGATGTGCTGGTGGTGATTTTAATTTTCTTTTTTTTGCGATCTTTCCTAACTGCCAAAACCCAATGGTTAGGGCTGGGCACCCTGGCATTTTCTTGGGCGATCGAGTTTGCTCAATATTTTCAGGTGGTGCGCCATTTGGGCTGGCAAAATAATGCGGTGGCGCGGACGGTCATTGGTACGACCTTTGATTGGAAAGATTTATTGGCATATACGGTGGGGGTGGCGATCGCCGCAGCCCTTGATTACCAATGGGTTCGAGCCGCCTATGATGATTAATAATCCTAGGGGCCGTCAATAATACTCCCCTAAATCCCCAACTTTTCTGAAGGGATTGACAAGAAATTTCAACGCACCTAAAGCAAGAGACCTTAAAACAAGTTCAGAAATTGTCATAAGATTGATCCCGAGACCTAACCTAATTGGCTTAGTCCCGTCTATCTAGTTGAGATTTTACTGAAGGAGGACATCCCATGGCGCTAGTTCCCATGCGGCTGCTGCTGGATCATGCTGCTGAAAATGGCTACGGCATTCCCGCGTTTAACGTCAACAATATGGAGCAGATCCTGTCAATTATGGAGGCTGCTGTGGAAACAGATAGCCCCGTAATCTTGCAGGCC
>CALCTI010000512.1 GCA_937894105.1 uncultured cyanobacterium | reverse complement strand
ACCTGCGGGGTGCCAGTGGGTGAGAGTGCTGGCGGTATGGTCACTTCTGCTGTATTCGTGACGCTCCCCCCCACAGAGACATCGTTATCAACCCTCGCGGAAATTCTGAAGGTAATAGACTCGCCAATATTAAGCTGGCGAACCTGGACGCCGTTTAACGTGAAGACAAAATTTCCTGGTCCAGGAATGTCGTTAACGGGACTTAAAACATTCGTGCTTGTGATTCTATTTCCGTTTTGATCAAATGCTTCCCAACCCAGAATGGTCAAGTTACCGTCAGGCACATCTGTTACCAACAAGGGAACCGCTGCTGTAACGTTCGGCCATACTAGGTTGTAAGTCGTGACGTTGTACTGCACCAAAGCCCCAGGAGTTACCTGAGCCACGTTGTCAGTCTTGTCTACGTTTAGATTAATTTGAGGGGAAACGGTGGCAACGTTGGTGAGGGTAACAATGCCAGGGGTCTGACTAGAATTTGTTCCGTCAGAAATAGAAAATTCAAATGTGCTGGGTCCCGTAAAACTTGGATCGGCTCTAAAAAATAGGTCGCCAAAATCTGCCGCACTTAAATTAAAGCCTGCTGTTGTAATGGGCGTCGATGTACCCAGGTTCGGGTCACCGATAAATAGCTGACCACCGACCGGCAAGGTATTAATGGTGTAAGCATCGGTTCCTCCTGAAATGCTGCCATCCACGTCCCGTCCAGTGGGGAGTAGTCCGCCTCCGTTCAGGGGAACTTTGATATTTGCCGGCTGGTTCACAGAGCCAGGCTGGGTCAGGTCGATGCTGGTTCCGGGAATAACGGAGAAGGACGCATTTTGGGTTTGTGGCGGATTATTGCCAGGGGTAATGCTGCTGGATAAGTTGTAGGTACCTGCAGTGGGGCTGACGTTACCTTGGCTGTCGATCGCTGTAAATTTGAACGAGGCAGGAGCTGTGCTGGGGCTTTGGTAAACCAGCGTATTAATCGCGCTCGCTGGAATGGGCGTATTTGCCGTTACAGGAGTTTGTACCCCGTTAATGGTGATAAATAGGGTTCCCTGGGACGGCAGTTCGGTAATGGTGTAGGTGGCGATCGGATCGTTGTCAGGATCAGTCACCAGGGACGCCAATGGAACCGTGGTAGTGGCATTGGGAACAAATATGCCTGAAGCACTGCTGGTTTCAGGAGGACGATTAGCCGGAGGGACGATGATCTCATCGGCATCAATGGCTCTTACCTCTCGCTCAAGAGGGCTTAAGTCAGGATCCAATACACCCAGGGGCAAAGTGGCAACAACTTCATTGATGGCTACCGTTCCGGTGGGACTGTTGCTTACGTCCGCAATGATGGTGAAGGTTACGGTTTCCCCGGCCGCGAGCCGCTGAACCTCAATATTTTCTAGGTTGCCTGTTCCGGTGGTTTGATTAACGGCGGCATTACCCGTTGTCGCCGCAGACCAGCTCCTAATAGTTATATTTGAATTCGCTGGTGGCGCATCGTTAATCAGCAAAGGAAACGGAGGCTTAATTTCGTGGTCACCGCCGTTGTGAGCTACTGTAACAGTGTAGGAAACGGTGCTGCCAGGAGTAACCTGGGTCACGCCGTCGGACTTTGTGAGATCAATGTCAATAATTGGCGAGGGAAGGGGCAACGTAGCCAAATCACCAATATTGACAGCTTGATTGGGGGCAATGAGATCGTCGGCGCTTAATCTCGTAGACACCCGACGAACGACTTGCCCGGTTGTTCGATCAAGCTGCAAGAGTTCATTGTTTGTAGCGTCAGATGCATACAACTCACCGTCATATCCGAAAGCAAGACCAGCAATTTCAGCAGAAACGGTACCAATCAACTGAGCCTGCAAGTTGATGACTTCTACGGTTCCGTCTTGAACAAGTGCGTTGGGTCCTGAAACTATAGGACTAAAGTCGATTGTGCCATCTGAATTCGGGCGACCAATACGATACAGTTCGCTTATCTCGCGACCGTCACCACGTTGGTTCAGTGCATCAGGTCTGAAGTCTCCTTCGGTCGTTGGGGTATTCCTGCCAACCTCTTCAATTGAGGTAATCCCAGCATCAGTGACTGTAATGGGAGTGGTTGCGGTGCCGGGGTCAGTGCGAAGTGCTAGATACAAACTGCCATCAGCAGGGTCAAAAGCGAGGTCTCCGGAACCAGCTCCCTGGTGAAACGCAATGGCATTGTTGCCGGGAGTGCTTGGGTCGTAATCGATACTCGGCGTTACTGTATTGCCATTATTAAAGTTGACGTCGGTTACGCCAGGAAAACGGTTATTGCTACTCACGACATTGTTGAGGCCGATGTAGCCCAGGGCAGCAAGCCCAAGTTGCTCCCCGCTTGCAGAAACATTAATAAATTGCAGCTCGTTACCACGACCAAAGACTAAATTGCCAAATTGGTCAAAGGCTCCACGCCCAGAGGTTATTCGTCCACCGCCAGGAGGTTCCGCCCCATCAGTGATATTTTTCGAGTTAGAAGTGTATTCAAATCTAGGAGGCGTGCCAACTAGTGCTTCACCGCTGCCTAACTGGGGAGTGACTCCATTATCAAAAAAGCCAATTTGCGCAGAAGTTAGTGGAGCTCTACCTGGATTGCGGTTATTGATGTAGTACACAGAGTTAGTCTCTGGACGTCTACCAATTGCGCTTGACCTTAGTTCTGTGGCAATACCAGGAATTGGAAGATCACCAGCACCAGGCACACGCACGACAGTTCCGGTTCCCAAATCTACGGTGACCAAGTCATTTTGGTTGCCAGTGTTTAGCCCGGTGATGCCGTAGAACTGGTTGGGGAAGCCGAAGTGGGCGGGGTATGCGTCTATTGTCCCTTCATCCCAAGCTAAGGTTGATCGCACCGATCCCAAAACCCGATCCAACGACCAGGAGGCTCCCACTTTCGGTGAACCGACGGCATGGGATGCGGCGGCTACATTAATGCCCTTGCTAGTGAAGAGCGATCGCCACGTTTCTAGGAATTTTTGTCCTTGGGCAGTGGCTCCCGAATGGCAGCCATAAATGAGCAGATCTGCCCCTTGGGATAAACTTTTAGCCCATTGCTTGATCTGGCTGGCGTTGTGGTGGAGGGTTTGCGCCGTGATCCAGTGAGAGCCCAGGTGTAGCTGACCAGGACGACCGTAGGCAATTAAGTGCAGCGCTTCTAAGTTGCTATAGCGGCTCAGTTTTTTGGCGATCGTCCGGAAGTCATCGGATCCCTTCAGAACAACGGGATGGACGTCGAGTTTGATATTGTCTACCAAAGAATCCGCGTAGGGAATCCTTGCGTCAATTAGGGCGATCGCCTTAGGCGCTACCGGCCAAGCCGTTGAGTGTGAAGTCGTTGAACTGCGCGCGGTGCTAGTGTCCGAGGTCGTAAATAGGTCAGCCATTATTTAGAAAACTTTTAGCTTTAAAGGTGTTGTTGGACCGATTGAGGTCATTCAACGATGGAGCAGAGATAGTCGCAGGCGCAGCAATACTGCCACGTCCAATACAAATGGAACCGATAGAAGTATTCACGCTTCGGTAGTGCCTCGACGGTAAGGATGCTCTCCCCGCTATCCCATATAGCTCATGGGGTTTGAGGCGAGCCGCCCTTACCTTCTGGGCACTACCCACGATTCCGGAAACGAGTTCGAAAATTCAAAGAAGCACCATTGACGACGAAACGCTTTTGCTAAAGTTCCTCCTGTGGGTGGAGGATTATATTCACTAAACGCTCGTTCCAAAGGTGACAATTTATAAGTTTCGCAGATGTTTTACTCAGGGTTTCAAAGTCGGTTCTCGACGGGAAAGACGGGGTGAAGCATCCCGGAAGCGTTGATCAAGAAACGCCAGGACACCCTGCCAACCCTCTTAAAAGTTAGTGTCAAGATAGCCTAGGCACACAGCAATACTATCTTTCTTTAAAAGTCTGATCACTTCTTTACTAAGACCGCCCGATGGTTGAAAACTATTTTCAAACGCGAAAACTAGTAGCTGCACGTGCAGATTTTAACCTATCCCCTACGAAGTCAGTTTTCTTCAGTGGATTTGGTCTCCACTGGTCAGTATTTAGGTTAGGTATCTTAACGATACTCCGGTAGAATCTGTCACCCAAAATACGCTTTATCTCTTTGTTAATGTAATCCTTGTTATTCCTGTGCGAGATTACCGTGAAGCTAAGAATTCTACCCCTTGGAGACTCCATTACTGATGGTTATGGGGTACCAGGAGGATATCGATGGCATTTGGGGGTACGACTGAGGGAGGCAGGGGTTGAGGTTGAGTTTTTGGGGTCCTTAGAAAATGGACCGGAGAACTGGAGCGATCGCCGCCACGAGGGTCATTCTGGCTGGCGAATCGATCAACTCCAGCAGAGAATTCAGGACTGGCTAGCCACAAGTGATCCTGAACTGGTTTTGTTGATGATTGGCACTAACGATATGGTGCAAGAGTTTGGGGTGGCGCAAGCCCCTGCACGCCTAGAACAGCTCATCAGCATGATTTTTCAGTGTTGTCCGTCAGCTACGTTGGGGGTGGCGACCATTCCGCCAATTTTAGATTTTTTTCCGGTGGGAGACGTTCCCATTGGGGCACGGCTTAATGCCCAGGCAAAGGCATACAACGGCGAGGTACGAGCCCTATTGCAGCATCTTAAGAGTAAGAATCAGGCTGTTTTTCTCGCCGATGCCTACCCGGTTTTTGACACAGCGGATTTACCTGACGGTGTTCACCCCAATCGCGCCGGTCAAGAAAAGTTGGGGGCTCTTTGGTTCCAAAGAATTCGCGAAACTCTGGGCGGGTTTGGCTAGAGGCTGTCATCAATTAAGTCCAGAGATTTAACCCGGAGGGAAGAGTTGCGCTTTGTTTAAACAATAAGCTTGGGGCTTTGAAACTGATGGCTTAAGATTCTTAGCTTGATTGGTTGCAGTATTAATCGATTGCAGGCAGTTTCTAAGTTCGCTTTTTGTGGTTTTGTAAGGTTTTCGCAGTATTTAGCAGTATTTAAACGCCTTTGGGGCGGTTGTTTAGGGCGATCGCAGAAGTATCTGAGATAATAGGCGCGACACTGAAACAATTTTGACCTGGTTTTATGCAACTGTTGGATGCCCGTGGTCGCCTATTTGGCAAAGTCAGCATTCTGGATCTGGGAGCCGTTTTAACTATTTTGGCGGTTATTTTCGGGATTTTATTTTTGCCGGGCAGTGGCGGATCCGTTGCCCAGGTGGGGGGGAATAAAACGCCGGTGGAAATTGATTTAATTGTGCGAGGATTATCCGTGCGTGATCCTCAGGTGGTGGTGGATGAGCTGATGAAGGATAAGTCCACCAAAATTGTGATTCGCAACCAGCCCTACGGCACCATTAAGGTTAAGTCGGTGGAATTATTAGAGCGCACAACGTCAGTGCCCCAGCCCGACGGGTCGGTTAAGGCGCTTCCCGATCCGCGCCCGGAGCTTTACAACACCGATATGTACATTGTCCTGGAAGGAAACGCGACCATCCGTGACGATGGGCCGGTGTTGGGCAACAGCAAAATTAAAATTGGTACCCCGGTGGAGCTGGAAGGGAAAACCTATGGGTTTAATACGTCAGCCATTGACGTGCGGATCCTGGAGTAGCTTGAGTTAAGGCGTTCTGATACCAAATCCAGAATGTTAACCCCAACCTCGTAAAGATGGACCAATGAGCACTG
>CALCTI010000511.1 GCA_937894105.1 uncultured cyanobacterium | reverse complement strand
GGCTTGGACCTTCGTAGCTATTGAGTTTGGCATTTAATGGATGACAGTCTCTAGTTATGTCTAAGATCACCTCCGTCAAAAAGCCTTACCTAAAAAGACCAAATACTTTTGGTCTGACCGCCATCGATTTGGCTTGTTTCTATTAGTAAACTCGTTACTCACAACAGGTCTTTGACTATGAAGTCCCTCGCTCGCATTGCCCTCGCCGGCGTACTTGCCCTAAACCTTCCCCTCGCCTTTGCCGGCCGCAGCGATGCCCAAACCATTAAAGCGCTAGACACGTTTCGGTGCGAAAAGGTGCAGGGCTACCACGCCACCATGGCGGTGCAACATTCAGGGCGGCGAGCACCGCTCATCGCATGGACCAGCCAGGAATTTAGTGGTGCGGGCTACACTCCCCAAAGACGGTGCCAGGAAGTGACTCGGCGGCTCAATCAGGCCCTAAACAACAACGGTGGGCGGCTGCGCAATCTTTACTTAACGGTGGGACCGGTTAATCGCCATATGGTGCTGTGTCACGTTACTGGCACCCGCCGCGGTTGTAATCGCAATAACGTGCTCTTCACCCTTAGCGAAAGCAATCGCCGGGCGGAAAATCCCACTGCCATGTTAGGTCGAATGTTTAATACTGAGGCCCTCAGCAGCGGTAATCCTATCCAGCAGTCCGGCGGGCAGCCTTACGTTAGTTTGGAAACTTTGGTTAACGGCCTGTTCTAATGGCTGCCTAAGTGGATATCTGAAAAGTCCAATTGGACACTTCAAACTAGGTCTGAATGCTGTGGTGAAAGAGCACAAATCTGCATTCTTTCGTTGCAGCCTACGACAAGGTGAGTCATGCTTGAGACTTTTCAGACATCCACTAAGACATCCGGTCAATGGTTCGATATTGAATAGCTTCGGCAACGTGGTTGGTTGCTATGTGGTTGAGACCTTCGAGATCGGCAATGGTGCGGGCCACTTTGAGAATTCGATCTGTTCCCCGTGCCGAGAGACCTAGGCGGCGGATGGCGTTTTCCAATAGGGTCCGGCTGCTGTCGTCCAGGGCGCACCATTGTTGCAGCTGCTGGCTGCCCATGTCGGCGTTGCACTGGGTGGCGGTACCGGTAAATCGGGCGATCGCCAACTCCCGTGCTTTTTCCACACGACTCCGCACCGGCTCTGAGGGTTCTCCCCCTTTTTGGCGGGTGATTTCCTCTGGCTTCAGGCGATTGACCACGACCTGTAAATCAATGCGATCCATCAGCGGTCCCGACAGTTTTGCCCAATATTGTTCCCGCTGGCGAGGGGTGCAGGTGCACGGATTGACCGTATCGCCGTAGTAGCCGCAAGGGCAAGGATTAGTGCTAGCGACGAGGGTAAAGAGGGCGGGAAATTGCACCGTTTGACGGGTGCGGGAAATGGTAACAAACCCCTCTTCCAGGGGCTGGCGCAGAAATTCTAAAACATCCCGCTTAAATTCCGTTAGTTCATCTAAGAACAGCACCCCGCGATGGGCCAGGGAAATTTCGCCGGGTTTAGGATAGCTGCCGCCGCCCACCAGGGACGGTCCCGATGCGGAATGGTGGGGGCTGCGGAAAGGGCGTTGGGTCACCAGGGTGCCGCGATCGCGCAATAACCCCGCCACCGAATGCACTCGCGTCACCTCCAGGGCCTCCGCAAAACTTAGGGGCGGCAAAATCCCCGGCAACCGCCGCGCCAACATGGTTTTACCGCTCCCTGGCGGTCCCACGAACACCAAATTATGCCCGCCCGCCGCCGCAATTTCCAACGCTCGCCGCGCCAACGCTTGCCCCTTTACATCCTCCAAATCCAGCGCGTATTGGTGTCCCTCCCGCAGTTGACCAATCCCGTCTACCTCCACCGGCGTCGCCAGCCGCCCCCCATTTAAAACCTCCCCCCCCTGGGTCAAATGCTCAAAGCCATACACTGTGAGCCCATCCACAACGGCGGCTTCCTGGGCATTAGCGGCGGGCACGATTAGATGGGTAATGCCTAGGGCTTCGGCAGCAGCGGCGATCGCCAAAACCCCAGACACGGGACGCAGGGAACCATCTAAAGACAGCTCCCCTAGAAACAGGTAATCGTTGAGGGGAGTGATATCCAGTTGATCCGATGCGGCGAGGACACCGATGGCGATCGGTAAATCAAAGCTGGGCCCTTCCTTGCGTAAATCAGCAGGGGTGAGGTTAACAATAACTCGGCGGACAGGGAAGGCAAATCCAGCATTTTTAATCGCCGCTTTGACCCGCTCCCGCGATTCCTGCACTGCCGTATCGGGCAACCCCACCACCGCCATTGCCGGCAGCCCTCCCGACACATCCACTTCGGTGCCCACCTTAATCGGGTCGATTCCCACAAGAGCTGCGCTCCAAACCCTGGCTAGCACGACGACTCTCCTACCCCTGTTTGATTACCGAATACTGGCTGCTGAATACTGATTACTAAATATTGCTTACTAAGCACTGCGACTGTTTGAGCGCGATCGCAATATTTCGCCCATTATGGCAACTTAATCCCCCCCTCACGGGGATCCTTTCGCAGGCTTCCTTTTTCAGATTTTTATTCTCAGATTTCTTTTTTCAGATTTCTTTTTTCAGATTTCTTCTATCAGACCTTCTTATTTCTCGCCCCATAAAAATTAAACGCCGGAGGGAAACCCCAGCGTTTATACAGCAAATATTGAGGGTAAAACTGAGGACAAAGCTTGCTAGCTGAGCTTCGCTGGCAGTTAATCGATGCCTGTCTACAGGTTGCCGCCGCGGAATGCAAGGATAAAGACGATAACCGGACCAGCAACAACGATGAGTCCGACCGAAGTTAATTGAAGCACCACTGTCCAATTGATGCCACTCAAAAGATTCAAAGCTGCGTCCATGGTTATGCCGTTCCTCCCAAGCCAGGTATTTAATAGTTTTTTTAGGCGTATAAGTTTTGATTTTACCCCGCCCGTGTAGGACGCGTCATCAAATACTCTTAGAAGCCTTACAGTAAGGGAGCTTGCGCCCGCCTTGAACAATAAACGAGGAGCCGCCGACAGAACAAAGCTTTGCAGTTCAATCGGTAATAGCCCCAGTTCACTCAGGCAATTCGTCTTAGAATAGCCCCGATAATATTAGAGCACTCTCTTGATTCTCCTCAGAAAGTTAACAAAAGACAATCATTAACAAAAGACAATCAATAGAGCCCAGCGAAAAAGTGTCGAAAGAAATTCCCTAGGACAATCACGAAGGAAAATTGAAACGTTATGGGCGAGTGGAAGTGTATCGAGAAATGTGGCGCGTGTTGCTATCTGGAGCCTAGCGATCGCCCGGATTTAGATGCCTATTTGCCCCCGGCAGATTTTCAACAGTATCTGAGCATGGTGGGGGAAGACGGCTGGTGTATTAATTTTGACCGTACCCATCGCCGCTGCAATATCTATAGCGATCGCCCCTGGTTTTGTCGGGTGGAAGGGAAAACTTTTGAAAAAATGTTCGCGGTGCCAGAGTCGGAAATGGATGAATTTGCGATCGAGTGTTGCTACGAGCAAATCAGTACCGTTTACGGTGATTCCAGCTCAGAAATAGACCGCTACCGTAAGGAAATCGATCAAGGGGTTGAAGTCGATCTAGATATTGACAGTCTCTAAAAAGTATCGAATCTGAGAACAGCTAGGGGCCGTCATCAATTAAATCTTAAACTCAACAGCTGAGAGGGTTTCAGCCCTTAGTCGTGCTTGTTTCAGGGGGCGTACATCCCCCATTGGGAAAGGCGTCTGGAACGTAATGGATGACACGCTCTAAATTACTGGAAAACTACAGGAAAAAATAAGATTTACCTGAAATAAGCGAAGATCTTAAAATTAACCTGGATTTAGGTAATCTTAAACTTGAGTCCTTAGGCTCAAGCCAAAAAAATCACAATTACGTCAGAATCTGCGTCTATGCAATTCCAAATTAACTCCCCCACCGCCCCCTCTCTTCCCGACTGGAGTAAGACTGTCACCAAAGATTCAGCACTGTCCCAAAATTTACAGGACCAGGCTCAGTGGAACGGCGAAGTTTATCAGCTATTAATAGACTTAAGCAGCTTTAGCTTGAGTGAATATTCAGAACAGGTCAATAATCTGGATAAAATCGCCACCTTGGCTCAGCGGGCAATTATGCTTGCCCAAAAAGCACAGCCCTTAACGGAATCTCTACGGGAAGAGTAAGGCCATCCTTACTGAGGTTGTTTTACCTGTCTTTGATTCGCCTATATTAAGAAGAGGCGTTGCTGAATAGGGACATGTTTTCGCAAAGTTCCAAACGAGGTTTCGTAGCTTTCGGTCATCGGTTCATAGCTTGATCCAGCAACGCCTCAGAAGAAGATTTAGAACGAAACTTAGCAGCACTAACAACAAAGCATGGATACTTTAGCGGCCATCAAGGATCGACGCTCAGTTAAGCATTACGACCCTGAGCACAAAATGACCGAGGCGGAAATTGAGCAATTGCTATCCCTGGCAGTTTTGTCGCCAACGGCATTTAATATTCAAAATTGGCGGTTTGTGGTGGTGGCAGATCCGCAGTTGCGGCAGAAAATTCGCGAAGTGTCTTGGGATCAGGCCCAGGTAACGGAAGCGTCCCTGTTGCTGGTGCTATGTGCCGACAATAGTGCGTGGAGCCGCGAGCCGGAGCGCTATTGGAAAGATGCGCCGGAGGCGGTGCAGAATATTTTGGTGCCTGCTATCAAAAATTACTACGACGGCAATTCTGCGGTGCAGCAGGATGAGGCGATGCGCAGCTGTGGCATGGCGGCGCAGACGATTATGTTGGCGGCGAAGGCGATGGGCTATGACTCTTGCCCCATGGATGGGTTTGATTTTGAGGCGGTGGGTAAGCTGATTAATTTGCCCGAAGACCATTCAATCGCCATGTTTGTGGTGGTGGGTAAGCCGGTGAAGCCTGCGTGGGATCGCCCGGGACAGTTGCCCTTAAGGGATGTGGTGATTCATGATCGCTTTTAAAACTGCACCGTTGTAAACATGCTTCACTTTGCCCTCACCAGTGCCCTGGCTCCCTGGGAGCAACTGCCGGCGATCGCCCTGTCATTCGTGATTGGCAGTTCCGTCGGCAGCTTTTTAAATGTGGTGGTGTATCGGTTACCAGCGGGGCTGTCGCTGCTCCATCCGCCATCCCGCTGCCCCAAATGTCTTCACGGTTTGGGTCCCACAGAAAACGTTCCGGTCTTCGGGTGGCTTTGGCTGCGGGGGAAGTGTCGCCATTGCCGCACCAAAATCTCCCCCCGCTATCCGTTGGTAGAAGCTGCGACAGCGCTGCTTTTTTTATTGGTCACATGGCAGTTTGGGCTGACCCTGCAAACGTTAGCCTACTGGTTTTTGGTGGCGCTGTTGGTGGCGTTGGCGCTGAGTGATCGAGATACGCTTACCTTGCCGATTCGGTTGACGGAGCCAGGGTTGGTGATGGGGTTGGTGGCCCAGACGGGGTTGGGATATTTGGCGAATGGGGAAACTACTGAAGCGGGCGCTGGATTGTTGGGCGGCTTGCTAGCGATGGCGCTGGGGGTTTGGCTATTTCAAGGGATTTCGTTTTTTGGGGCGATCGCCTTTCGCAAACCGGCTATGGGGGCAGGGGATGCCAAGCTGGCAGCGATGATTGGGGCGTGGCTGGGATGGAAATTGTTGCTAATTACCAGTTTTCTTGCCTGCGCCTTTGGGGCGTTTATCGGGGGCGGGGCGATCGCGGTGGGCTTGCTGAAGCGAGGTGAACCCATGCCTTTCGGCCCCTTTTTGGCATTGGGAGCACTCACGGCGATGCTGTGGGGCAATGAACTGTGGGGAGCCTATTGGATGTTTTTTACAGGTAACGCCGTTTAAAAACCAAACTTGATGCTAACTAAGCTACATTTTTTTGTGCTGACCCTATGGAAAGTCAACAGCGGAGACACCCGCGTTTGGCGTTGCTGAATAGGGACATGTTTTCGCAAAGTTCCAAACGAGGTTTCGTTACTTTCGGTAATCGGTTCATAGCTCGATCCAGCAATGCCCCGCGTTTTTGTGAAAGATTTCCTACCGGAATCTTGCGAATAGCTCCTACCTCCGTTAACAGCGATCGCCTGTAACCGCTACGGTAATGCGTCAATGGCAGTTTGTAGAGGCGCTGGAATTTCTAAAACTTTGGGGCTGGGGGACATGATTATCCTCGTCGTAGGGGCGATCGTCGTGTTTTTTGCCACCGCTGCTGGAGCCGTTCCACATCGGGTGTTTTTTCTCCGTAGCGCCAGTGCACATAGGCGTGGGAAATTTGCTGCAATAGATCCACCCGTCGCGATCGCCCCGGTGTGCTGTGGGGTTCGTTTGCCGCCCAGATTTCATAAGCTTGGGCATATTCCAACGGGGTTTGCCACGGTTTTTTGGGGTAGTCCCTGGCAAGGGAATTTACCATTTGTCGATACAGGCATTCCATGGGCGGTAGCTTTTTCAACGCCCGTTGCTGGCTCCAGGATCGCCAAAATTTACCCAGGAACCAAAGAATCGCGCCCAAGATAACCAACGAAATGGCACCGGCGATCGCCCCCAGCCAGCCTTGGGTAAACCAGCCCAGTAAAGTGCCAAAAACGCCGGTAATAAATGCTGCGATCGCCCCAAACAACTCTTCCAAAGTATTCCGCAACGGCGTGGGCAACCATCCAGCCGCCCATGCCCATAGCTGCTCCAGAGCGGAAAAGGTTTGGGATTCTTCCACCGACGGGGGCACCAGGGGATGACCGGGAATGGGGTCGAAAGCAAACCAGCCATACTCGGGAAAATATACCTCGGTGACGGCGTGGGCATCAGTGTTGTAAACCTCGTACAGCCCGGTAAATAAATTGAACTGCCCTGGCGCAAACCCAACGGCAATGCGCGCCGGAATGCCCAGCGATCGCAACATCATCGCCAACGCCGTGGGGAACTGGTCCGGCTGCCCCCCATCGCGCTCAAATAAGAACGCTTCCACCAAATCCTCCCCTTCCTTCAGGGGCTCCAACTCCGTTTGAATGCGGTAGGTTTGCTTCAGCGCCTGGGCTAAAAATAGGGTTTTTTCGTACACCGATGTGCGCGGCGGATCTGCCTTTGCCAACAACTGTTCCGCCTCCGCTCGCAAACGATTTTCCACTCCGTCAGGCACCTCTAAATAGGTTTCGCGGATTCTTTTGGAATAGTCTTGGCTAGCCTGTTGCAGTCCAGCGCGATCGCGATAAGGCACCCGGGAAATAATCGAAAAGGTCAGGCCTTCGTCTAGCACCCGAGGCGATCGCAATCCTCCCTCCGAATCGAGCCCAATTTCCCCCGTGGGAAAGTACACCTCACCGGGAGCCGCCATGGCCGGAATTAAATTGGGCAGCGTGGACACCACCGTGTAGCTTTGGATGACCTCTTGGTAGCTGCTTTTATTCTCTGGCGATCGCGGCAACAAAAATCGATAGGACCAGGGCGGGCGAGTAAAGTTGGCTAAATTATCCCGGCGGGAAATTTCCCAGCCTTCGCCGGTGGAGCGTTCAAACCCCAGCACTCGCCAAAATCCCTTCGCCTGGGACCGCACCCGCAGCACCTCTTTTGGCACCAGCTCACCGCTTAAATTTTGATTAATGCGACTGCTAAACCCGTAATAAATCGTGTCGTCAATGCGATCGCCCTCCTCACCGTCGCCGCCGCCAAGCCCCTGACCGTTTTCGTCATAGCCCGGATTATCAATTCCGCCCGGCCCCTCACCATCAAAGTCCACCTGGGATAAATCAATGGGTGAACTGACCGGCAAGGTGCGCACCTGAAAGCCAGGAAATCGGGGCATCACCAAAAATAAGCCCATGCCCAACACTCCCACCAGGGCCGTTAAAATTGCCAGCTTTTTAAAGGGCAACATTTGGCGAAGGTGGAACGGCGATCGCCGGGGATTGACCCCCAGTCGCGATCGATAATCCAGCGCCAACATGGGCAGCGCCACCCCCAAAAACACCACCAATACTGGCGCAAACCACAGGGTCTGGCTCAGGGTGCCCGCCACCCCCACCAGGATGAGCCCAATCACCATGGAATAGCCCAAATCCTTGCGACGGGGCAAATCAAAACTATGGAGCACCTGTAAATGCACCAGTAAAGTCGCCAGGGTAAGCCGGGTATCCCCCAAACTTTCCAGCAGCCCCACAAAAAACACTCCCAGAGCCACCAGCATCCCCAACGAAATCGCAAACTGGGTGCCTACGCTGCGCGCCCGCCGCTGTCGCCAGCTCCAAAATGCCCCTAAAATCCCCACCGGCACCGCCCACCAGCTCAGACTGGTTCCCGCCGCCACATCCGTCGCCACGATTCCCAGGCTGACGACAATTTGCACCAGCACTCGTAGGGCGATCGACTCCTCAGAAACCGGCGGCGGCAACTGTACAAAAAAACTACGGGCCCGACGAAAGGGAGAAACGGTCATAGCATCTAAGGAGTGATAATCCTAAAAATTCACCACAAGAAAATCTAGAAAAAGCCCCCCTTAATAAGGAATAAGGGGGGTAGAGGGGATCGCCGAGGCGTTAAACCCAATCTTTCAAAGACAGCGAAACACCCAGGATCCCCCCTCAATCCCCTCTCATTAAGAAGGGAGGTGTTTTTTGTCCCTAAGCACTAGGGGCTGTCATCAATTAAATCTTAAGTTCAATAGCTGCGAGGGTTTCAGCCCCTAGTATTTTTTATTTTAAAGGGCGTTTACTTCCTACTGCGCAAGGCTTCTGAAGTTTAATTGATGACACGCCCTAGAGTTCAGCATCAGAACTAAGCATCAGAACTAAGCGTTAGCAGCTACTAGCACTTCGCCTTGGAGCATTCGCTGGGCTGCATCTAGCAGGGCCTCCTCCAAATAGGGCTTGGTAAAGTACCCCCGCGCCCCCAGTTGCGTTGCCATTTGACGGTGCTTATCGGCACCTCGTGAGGTGAGCATTGCCACGGGTAGATGGCTTAGGCTGTCCTCTTTTTGAAGCCGCGATAGGAACTCCAAACCGTCCATGCGAGGCATTTCAATATCGCAGAACACTAAGTCGCAAGGCAGCCCAGACCGCAGTTTTTCCCAGGCTTCCTGACCATCCCGCGCCTGCTCCACCTGATAGCCTGACTTGAGGAAGGTCATCTTTAGTAGTTCGCGTACCGTAATGGAGTCGTCCACAATCAACACCATCGGCTCGGTCTTGGTGCTAATGGGCTCCACAACAATCGGCTGATCATCATCACCCCAGGTGCCGTTGGGATCGCGACGCACACGCCCTGACGCTAGGTCAATTAGCTCTAACACGTCGGCGATCGGCATCACTTGACCGTCACCTAACACCGTCATTCCTGCAATACCAATGGGCTTGGGAATAGGTCCTTCTGGTTGTTTAATTACAATCTCTTGCTCACCCAGCACCTGGTCTACTTCGATCGCCACCACTTCTCCGGCGCTGCGAAGAATCACCATTGCCAAAGCATTCTCCTCCTGCCCTCCGCCGTACACAGAACTGCGGGTCACCGGGCGATTGTACTTCAGCAGGTCCGACAGAGGATAAATCGGCAACAGGCGATCGCGCCAGGGAATACAGCGCGTTTCCTGACTATTGACCTGCACCTTATCCTGGGTAGTGGTAAACATATCTTCCACCCCATCCATGGGGAAGGCGATTGCCGCGTGGTCATTCAAACACTGCAACGCCTTACAAATACTCAAGTTCAGGGGCAGACGTAACGTAAACGACGTGCCTTTACCAATCCTGGAATCGGTGACAATATTGCCCCGTAGCTCCTGAATATTCCGCCGCACCACGTCCATCCCCACGCCGCGCCCCGCAAAATCATCCGCCTGCTCCTTGGTGGTAAACCCAGGCTGGAACAGTAGCTCGTACACCTCCTGGTCCGTGAGCTTCTTCGCCTTCTCCGTTGAAATCAACCCCTTATCGATGGCCTTTTGCCGCACCCGAGCCACGTCAATTCCTGCCCCATCATCCGCCACGGAAATAATCGTCTGGTTACCTTGGTACAGGGCCTTAATGATTAGCTCTCCCGTAGCAGACTTCCTTGCCTGCTCCCGCTCCGCCGGCGTTTCAATACCGTGGGTAATAGCGTTATTGACCAAGTGGGTAATGGGATCGTAAAGCTGCTCAGCAATGAGCTTGTCAATCATGGTGTTTTTACCGTCCACCACCAGCTCCACCTGTTTGCCACACTTATCGGACACATTGCGTACCGCACGATAAAGGCGGTCCGCCGTTTGGGCAAAAGGTACCATGCGCGACTTGGTCAAGCCTTCCTGAATTTGAGTACTGACCTGACGCAGGTTGCGCACCAACTGGTCCGCTTCCTCGACCACAAAATCAATATCCGACGCTGACTCTCGCACTCGCACAATCAGCTCAATAATTTCCTGGGACTGGGTGTGGAACGGCGTAAACCGATCTAGCTCCAACTCACCTAGCCCCATACGACTCTCTTGATTCGGACCACCTAACGCCCCCGCCGTATCGTCAATTCTGCCCCCATAGGCGGCCACGCTGTTGGCGCTGTGGCTACCGACAGTGCCGCTGTTACGGCTGGCTAACAGGGATAGCTCCAGGAGCGATCGCTCGTACAGATCCTGCATTCGCTGTCCCACATCCCCAAGCTGCTGCACCCGCAACATCAGGTTCTCCAAAGACTGGCGCAAACGCTCCTGACTTTGCTCCAAGCTATTGCGGTTGACCACCATCTCCCCCACCAGGTTATTGAGGGTATCTAGGGTCTTAACCGGCACCTTAATGGTTTCCTCAAAGCGCCACTTCTTCGCGTTTCTCACGGTTCCCGATGCCGCTGGGGTGATCGCCCCGTCCTCTTTGGTCGCTTCTTGGGGAGGTAATCCTTTAGGCGGCGAGGTTACGATGCCACTTTGGGCGGAAGGCGATTCCCCCTGAAGCAAATCCTCTAAATCGTCAAAGGATGCGCCCCTCCCGGCATCGCCATCTGCCACTTTACCAGAAGTGTCCAATAACCCTTCCAGCTCAG
Source organism: uncultured cyanobacterium (assembly GCA_937894105.1). Taxonomy (GTDB): domain Bacteria; phylum Cyanobacteriota; class Cyanobacteriia; order CACIAM-69d; family CACIAM-69d; genus CALGDE01. Next base: position 1,266 of record CALCTI010000511.1, on the reverse strand, counting down.
AGAATAAACCCTCGCCAGACTCACTCCCCGCCCCAGTGCTGCCCCCATCGAGAAACTGCTCTAAATCAGAAAAACTGGCAGGGTCCGTTGCCCCTTCGCCTAACCCTAGCCCCGCCGCTAGAGCATCTAGCTCATCCAAATTCCCCGTGGAAACATTGGTGCTTTCTTCAGCCCCGCCTAAGTTCTCTAACAGTCCATCGAGTTCGCTAGCCACTCCTATGTCGTCGATTCCGTCCAGCCCGCCCAAATCGTCTAGATCTAGCCCGTCCAAACTTAAATCACCAGAGTCCTCACCGATTTCGCCCGTTTCTTGACCAATAAACTCAGACCAGTCATTCACGCCGCTAATCGTCTCTCCATCCAACCCTTCCACCCCTTCCAGACCATCTAGTTCCCCTAAGGCAGCGGTCTCAGAGGACTCTTCCGCGATCGCCTCACCTCCCAGGAGCCCCTCCAGGTCGCCATCGAGATCATCCCCGTCTTCGCCCCCTAACAGCACCACGTCAACGGAAGCATTTCCTTGTCCCGCCGCACTAGCCCCCTCCTGCCAAGGATCCGCATCTCCCTCGGGAAAATCATCCCCAAATAAATCTGCCAGCGCATCATCTGCTGCCGGGGACACCTCCCGCTGTCGCAAGCTGGCTCCGTTAATATCCAGGGCCACACTGGGATCGTCTAACTCCGGCACCGCAATTTCCGCTAGCTCCTCCGAAGGCGTCGCCGACTCGGGCTCCCCCAAGCCCTCCAGGCTAACGTCCTCAGCCAGCAAAGCATCCAAATCTTCCATATCTCCCAGCTCATCGGCGATCGCCTCTGATTCACCGCCATCCTCCTCCGTCAGCCACTGGTCCAGCTCATCTAAATCCTCCATTCCCAAAGCCGCCAGCCCCTCCGACGCCTCGCCGCCTTCCGGCACACCGCCCAAAACACCCCCAGCGTCGTCTGCACCGTCTGAGGCGATCGCCTCAAGGGGATCCTCACTCAGCAGCTCGCTCCCATCGTCGCCAATATCCCACGCCTCACCATCTAAACCATCCAAGCTGGGAATTCCCTCCAGTCCTTCGCTGCTGTCCTGGAGCCCCGACGTATCGAGCCACCCCTCCAAATCTGCCATGGATGTATCGTCGCCCAGGTCCGCATCGTCCCCCACCAATAAATCATCCAGCTCTTCTTCCAGCCCTAAAGATACTGGCTTATCCTGGTCCCCCCCCCCCATCTCACCGGCACCTCCCACTCCTTCCTCTAGGGAGATTTCTGGGGCGATCG
>CALCTI010000510.1 GCA_937894105.1 uncultured cyanobacterium | reverse complement strand
TCATCGCTGCGCTTATCTCAATGGCATGATTGGGGTGCAAAGGTGACATGCTCCCCAACTGACCCGCCCATAAAGTCGATGGGGTGAAGCAGGCGATTGAAGCGGTGGGGGCACGGCTCCTTTACCTCGCGCCGTATTCGCCTGATTTCAATCCCATTGAAAACCTGTGGTCAAAGTTGAAAGGGCATTTGAGAGCCGTGGAGGCCCGCACCGCAGAAGCCTTACATCAGGCAATCGCTCAGGGGCTCTCGCTAATCACCTTACAGGACGTACGGAACTGGCTCACCCACGGCTGTTACTGTGCTTGATTAACCTGCACACCGCTATAAGCCGATAGAAAAGGGCGATCTCCGCCACCCTTATGGAAGCTGAAAGCTAAGTAATATGAGGTTCCTGGAAACCCCTACAGGATTAGCCCGAGAGGGGAAAACTGGCATATTATTAAACTCTCGATCCTTAGCTGGCTTCAGCAGTAGAAAGTTCGACCACAGAATCCAAAATCCCTGGCGTTGTTTAACCAAGGGATGCATTGGTCACGACGCAAGATCCGGCATAGCCCCCTTTTCTTGTATGCCCAGAGGGCTTTAAGCCCTCAACTCTAGGGGACTTAAAGAATTAGGAATAGGGGATTTTGGAGTGTGAATTCTATGGCTCAGCTGCAGCGCTAAACAGTACAAAGTTCCGACTCAATCTGGGGAAACCAGCTTGAATATTACATTGCCGACAGACAACGCCTTCTGCGAGGTCCAGGACGGCAGTTCGTCCTGGTCGACAGGGGTCTGGGGGGAAATCGAAATTCCCCCCAGTGGATACGACAACGCAGCCAGAACATCCGTCTGACAACCCGCTACAAGCACCGACTAAAAGTCTGCCGCTCTCTCGTGTCGCCAAATTGCTGGAATCGCCGGCCACCTTGCAGGCAAAATGGAAGCATGGCTGTTCTTCACTCCTCCATGTTTCAAACGACCCGGCGGCGGCTAGCACTGTGGTACACCACGGTCACCGCTGTCGTGCTGCTGCTGTTTGCCAGCGGCGTGTATTGGTATGTGCGCACCACCCTCG
>CALCTI010000509.1 GCA_937894105.1 uncultured cyanobacterium | reverse complement strand
CTGAAACCGTTACAGCGAGAGGCTTTGAGGTTTAAATGATGACAGCCCCTAGTCATAGGCGGTTCAATAAAATCATCGGCAGTTCAATAAAAAACAAGGCACACTGACATTCCGCTAAAGCGAGAACCGAATTATTAGCTTCGCCAACGTTTCGCGAACAACACGCCCAGCGATCGCAGAATGTCTGATTAATTGGTGAGTTGGCTATAGCTACGCACCCTACGCACGCAAGCTGACGTTACTGGTGGAACCAAGGAGGACCCGGTGTACAAATACGCCCTAAAGCGCGTGCTAATTGCCATTCCCACCCTTGTTGCCATTAGCGTCGTCATTTTTGCTATCCTCGCCCTGGCTCCCGGCGATCCCCTGGGGGAATTTGCCACCAACGGAGCCCTCACCGCCGAAATTCGTGCCCAGATCCGCGCCTCCCTGGGGCTGGATCAACCCATCCACATTCGCTATTTCAAATGGGCGATCGCCTTTCTCCGAGGCGATATGGGCTATTCCTTCACCAGCCGCAGCCCCGTCGTCAACTTGATTCTCCAACGTCTGCCCACCACCCTGTGGATCGTCGGCTCAGCCTATATCCTGTCGGTGTTTATTGCCCTGCCCCTAGGAATCATTTCCGCCCTCAAGCGGCGCACCATCGTGGATCGCACCGCCACGGCGATCGCCCTAATGGGCATTTCCCTGCCGCCATTTTTCACCGGCATTTTGTTTATTTTGATCTTCAGCGTCAACCTGCGCTGGTTCCCCTTTATTTACGACAGCACTCTCGTGGTCAACGACTGGGGCAGTTTCGTGGCCCAACTGCGCCAGTCCACCTTGCCGGTGCTCGTACTGGCCGCGTTCCAAGCCACCGCCCTAATGCGCTTTACCCGCGCCGCCGTTCTGGAGCAGCTTAACCAAAACTATGTGCGCACTGCCCATGCCAAAGGACTCAAACCCTGGCTGGTGGTCAACCGCCATATCTTGCGCAACGCTCTAATCCCCGTAGTCACCCTCGTAGCCCTCGATATTCCTGCCGTCTTCACCGGAGCTCTGGTCACCGAACAAGTGTTCCGCGTTCCCGGCATTGGCTCCTTGCTGATTGACGCCATCCAACGCAGCGATACCCCTGTGGTAATGGCGATCGCCTTTATCTACGCCATCCTCATCGTCCTGTTTAACCTGATCGCCGACCTGCTTTACGGCATCCTTGATCCACGCGTGCAGTACGAGTGAAGTAGAGGGAAAATTGGGACACCCAATAAACGCGGGCGGGGTCGTAGATGGAATAAATGAGCGATCGCCACAGTCAAGACAAACTTTTACGTGGAATTTTCAAGAAGCGTGATCAGCATCACCAGGCGTTTTGACTTAGCTCTAGGGAAATACCTGATCAGCATCGCCCCCTATTCTGACCGCCGTCGAAATTGCCCGTAACCCAGGTCTAAAATTATCGTTAGCCCCATCAATATCAAAGCTCTAACGGATCGCAACTAACCTTGGATCACCGTCAATAAAATCACAGACATTGGTCATCAAAATCGGCAATTTTGATCAGCAAAAACTGTCTGAGAAATCAGCGAAGTCTATGATCAATATCATGGCTTTTCAATCTTAAAATCGAGAGAATAGTGTTATTGAGATAGCCCGCCACCCCAACTAGGGCTGTCTCTTTCTTCGCCTTTTTAAGCCTTGTTTTCAGCGTGACTTTCTCCCAGAAAAAATTAGATAATCATTTGTAAAGTGAACCGGGCTAATCAATTTAATCTGATCCTAAACCAAATATTTAAATCTGGGGGCGCGGGAATCAAATTCAAAATTTTTTACTGTTGTCATCCATTAAACCAAGGAAAAAGTAAGGCTTAAATAGCCAGATAATAGCCGGAGAATAGCTCGTCAACTCTTTTAAAGTCGGACAAAAAAACACCCCAAACCTCGCAATCAAGGTTTGGGGTGGTGCTATTGGGGCGATGGGAATAGAAAAGTACACCCAAATCTTTTTGATTTTATTTGTCTAGCTTGATTTGTGGATTAAATAACTGGATTTCTAACGTAGTCGAAATGTAGAAACATTATGGCGTAAATTACGGTCCAGGCGTAGGCAATAAACAACGCAATCAAGCTAACAATCGGGCTGACAATTGAAATGAAGGGTGCGATAACCAGATCGATTACGCTTGAGGCTACGTTTACTAGAACACTAATGCCAAAGCCAATTAAGATGAGCAGCCCAAGTTTGCCGAATGTCTTTCTCCACTGACCACGAACTAGGGAAAAACTGTAGGAAATTGCGTCGACGGAGCGATCGCGTAGAGCAATGGCGTAGTTGGTGAAGGTAAGGCATACGTTTAGATAAACGGTGAACGCAATCATTGCCAGCACGGCAATAAAGATAAGAAAGGGGATGTCTAGAAGGGCACTAGGGATTATCAATACCGCACTGATTAATAGAAACCCGAGAGCAAATAGCACACTGGTAATCAACCCCACAATTATGGCAACTGGGGTTTTCAGTAGGGTTATTCCTAAGGCGTTAAACACGTTGATGGGCTTGCCACGAATGGACCGTTCAATGATCACCGCCGTGGCTAAACTAAGCCAGGTGAAGGTGATGGAGAGAACAATAAATGCGACGGTGGCGGGGAGGGCAATAAGGCTTAGGATCGGCTCTAGTATTACCTGCAGTTCTTCTGGATCCACTGGGGTGCTGCGATCGCTAAAAACCGATATGGCATCTGCAAATTCGACAAATGTTTCGAAGAAAGGCGCGATCGCCAGAAAAGGAGCCACCACATAAAACAGCCCAAACAAAATGGCTAAGGAACTGATGTTCTTTTTTATCTCGGTAATGGCAATGTTGATATATCCGTCAACGGTCAGATGGGCGTCGTGAAGTCGTTCTAGTCGATTCATAGTAAAGTGCCAAGCTGCGAAAATCGAGGGGGAAAGTGGCTTTTGAGAGGGTTCGTTTCACCTTTGATCGCAGCATAGCCTACACTTTCAAACGCCATTGGAATGGGTAGATTTTTATGACGATTTTTCTCGGCGATAATGGCTGGTACTGCTGTGGGTAAATGTGTGTGGTAAGCCGGAGTATTGGAGAACTAACAACGGACAATACCAATACGGTGGGCGAAAGATGGGCAAAGTACGGGCAAAATTTTGACAAAAGAGTGGGCAAAAGATGGGCGAAGTGTGGGCGTTGGGGTTGGATATTGGACGGCGGCGCATTGGGTTGGCGGGGTGCGATCGCCTGGGATTAACCGCCACGGAGTTGCCCACCCTAACCCGGACAACCATGGGGGAAGATATTGAGGCGATCGCTGGAGTGGTGCGCGATCGCCAGATTAATCAGCTGGTTATTGGGGTGCCCTATGCCCAGGACGGCACCTTGGGGAAACAAGCCCAGCGCACGAAAAAACAAGGGCGCAAGTTTGCCAATGCTCTGGAACTTCCGGTGGACTGGGTAGACGAACGGTGTACGTCGGTGACGGCGGAGTACATGTTGCGGCGTCGCGGTATTGTTCCGGCGTTCCTTCGCGATCGCATTGACGGGCTGGCGGCCGTGTTGATTTTGCAGGCTTGGCTAGATGGGCAACGCTCGGCGAAATCTGACGTTATGGACTCTGATCTTGCGGAGCCCCAGCCGTAAAATCTATGCCACGAACTACAGAATCTATGGAATAGTGCCAATTCTCTAAATTAAAGCGACATTTGAAGCTCTTGAAAGCCAGTTTTGGCAATCATCTAACATCTCTCCATATTGAAGAATATAAGCATCTACGCCGTTGGAATTTTGCGATCGCTTGTTTCTAAAGTGTCCTGCGTTTCCTGTTTTAGGGGGGCCACATCAAGGCGGTGACGAGAGTGCTCCAAATCAACAGGCTTAAGGGTTTCGTAGTACTGACAGTTGTTTTTACCTTTGCTTTTTGCCGACAACATGGCGTAGTCTGCGGCGGCAATTAGCTGGTCAGGGGTGGCAGCATCGTTGGGATAAAAAGCAATGCCAACGCTTACGGTCACATGGACAATGGGCGGTTGATCGGTTTGGCTTGCCGCAGGCTGGTTGGAAACGGCTTGATTTGGGGCAGCTTGAGAGGAGGCTTGATTTGAGGCGATCGCCTCCTCTGCCCCGTGCCCATGCTCACCGGACAATCCATAAGTACTAATGCGGTGGTTGTCGTTGAGGGGGAAGGGCTTGTTAATAGCGTTAATTATCTT
>CALCTI010000508.1 GCA_937894105.1 uncultured cyanobacterium | reverse complement strand
GGCGTTGCTGAATAGGGACATGTTTTCGCAAAGTTCCAAACGAGGTTTCGTGGCTCTCGGTAATCGGTTCACAGCTTGAGCTAGCAACGCCAAAAAACTCATTACCCACAGCACAGCGTGAAAACGTGTCCTTAATCGCTATTTATCTGAGTCCCATTGCCATGGGACTTACGACCCTTGGATTTTTCGCGACTATTGCTTGGGCTTTATCGGAATTTGGCGGCTTTGGGGGGACCGGCGGTGACGATCGCCAATCGGTCCGGTTCAATAAGCTGTTGAATAACCTGGTTAACCTGGGCAACGGTGACGGTGTTAATGCGATCGCCAAACTTGCCTAACTCGCCGGGGGTGAGCCCGTGGACCTGTTCCATCACCAAATGCTCTGCCAAAATATCCGGGTCCGCTAGGGTTACGGGATAACTGCGTACCAAGGCCTGTTTGGCCGCCACCACCTCCGCCGCCGTTACGCCGGATCGCCGCAGGGTGCCCAGTTCTTGGCGTACCAGTTGAATCGCAGCGTTCACGTCCTGGGGATAGGTTTGAAAATCAATGGAAAAGGGACCGGCCGTTTGTCCCGCTTGAAATTGGCTGTAAACCCCGTAGGTGAGTCCGTGGCGATCGCGCAGGGTGCGACCCAGGCGGCTGGCGAGGGTGTCGCCGCCCAAAATTTGATTTAGCACCAGGGCGGGATAATAGCGCGGATCGGTGCGGGTAATGCCCGGGTAGCCCATAACGGTGATGGCTTGGGATTTGGCGGCGATCGCCCGGTAAATATGCTGGAGCTTATTGGGGCGCTGGGGCGAAGTAACGCGAGGTTGAGGGGCGGGCGACTTTTTCCACTGTCCAAAGGTATCGTCAATGACCTGGCGCAGACGACCGGGGTCAATATCGCCAATAATCGCCAATACGGTGCCGTTGGGGCGGTAGTGTTTTTGGTGGAATTTTTGCAAGTCCTGGCGGGTAATCGCCTGCAACGTTTCGGCGGTGGCAAAAGTGCGGAAGGGGTGACCCGCCGGATACATCAGCTGCTGCGCCCGTTTTCGTGCCACATAGCTGGGGGTGTCCAACCGATTTTGTAAGGTGTTTAGGACCCGCTGGCGATCGCGCTCCAACGCCGCCGATTCAAACTTGGGGCGCTGCAATAGGTCCCCCAAAAACTGCACCAGGGCTTGGTCTTGGTCCGCCAGCGCCTGTCCGGCAATGGCAACCCCTTCTCGATGGGCGTGAAATTCCAGATTAATTCCCCGCGATTCCAGCGCCTGGGTTAACGCCCCCTCCGATAATTCACCACTGCCCGCCCATAAACTAGCCGCCGCCAATTCCGCCAGCCCTGCTCGATTTGCCGGATCCCACTGGTGTCCTGCGGGCACATATCCGGCAACGGTCACCGTCGGTGTACTGTCGTCACGCACCAACAACACCTGCAATCCATTGGGTAAGGTCACCCCCTCGGGCGCGATCGCCCCAGCGCGTCCCCCGTCCGCCGTTGACTTGGGCAAGTACTGTTGCACCAACGCCTCGATGGTTTGGGATTCTGACGCATCGTCCAGCGCATTATCCAGCGTGCTGTCCGGCTCCCAGCCGCTCCCCCCTAATTGTTGTGATCCTTGATGAAGCCGTTTGTACCTCGATCGCCGGTCCCAGCCTTCATCCCCCCTGTCGCCCGGTGAATGATCCGACGCCTCCAGCCATCCCACCGTGACCCGGTCTTCCCCCAAATACCGCTGCGCCACTCGCTGCACATCGGCTGGCGTCACCGTTTCCACCCCTTTCAAAAGGCGATCGCGATAACCACAATCGGCCAAAATCAAACAATCCTGCCCCAACCGCATTCCCTGGCTGGTCACGTCCCGCTCATCCAGCAATAACTGCGATCGCACCAGCACCTTGGCCCGCTCCAGCCCTTCCTGGTTAACCCGCCCGTCGCGCACCTGCTGGACCACCCCTAACGCCCGGCGCTGTAGGGTTTCCAACGACACCTCGGGCAACCCCTCCACCACCAGCTGATACCAACCCTGATCCACCCCGTGGAACAAGAGCCCATCCACGGTCCCTGCCAAAGGTTCTTCCCCGTCCACCAACGCCTGATTGAGTAGCGATCGCCGCCCCGCGCCCAGCACCCGCGACAACACCAACAGGGGCGCTTCATCCTGATGCCCCGCTTCCGGCATGGGGTACACCATTTGCACTAGGGGGCTCGCTCCTTCCAAACGCAGGGGATTGGCGATCGTCCCCTCTCCCATCGAGGGCTCCATCCCAGACGGCGCTTCCTGACTGTTACGAATCTGTCGTGAAATGAGTTGGGCCGCCCCTAAATATTTGTCATTCAGGGATAAAGGCGTTTCCCCATCGCCGGACTGGATGGGACCAAAGAGCCGTCGCACCATGGCAAAGGCTTGGTCTTGATCAAAATTTCCCACAATGGTCAGCACCGCATTGTCGGGACGATAGAAACGACGATAATGCTGTCGCAGATCGTCGATCTTTAATGCTGCCACCGCTGCCTCCGTGCCGCCAATCGATTGGGCGATCGCCCGATTGGGGAACGCCCGGTCCATCACCGCCTCATCCAGGCGATAGGCCGGATCATTGCCATAACCCGCCAGCTCCGACAACACTACGGATCGCTCCTGATCCAGCGCCGTCGCCGTCAATGCCGCCCCAGTCATACGGTCCGCTTCCAGGGTCAACAACGCTTCCAGTTGCCCTCGCCCCGCCGTATTTACAAAGGTGGTACTGTCATAGCCCGTAAATCCATTGGACTCGCTACCCAACGCCGAAAACAACCAGCCAAACTGTACCGGCCGCGCTTTCGTACCCTTAAATAACAAATGCTCCAGGGTGTGGGACAGCCCACTTTTTGCCAGGGGTTCGTTGCGCGCCCCCACCCGATACCACAACTGCACCGACACCACCGGAGCTGTCGCCACCGGCCGCGTGACCACCGTGAGCCCATTTTCCAGGCGCACCACCTGCGATCGCCCCCCATCAGTATTATTTAAAGGGGCGGCTCCAGAGCTAGACGCACCAAACTGGGTCCTCTCCTGTGACGGAAAAGACCCAGCGGCTGAAATCGTAGATGGTGACACTGACGTAGAAAGCCCTGATGGATCGGGAGATCTCCCAAGCCACTGATTATTGGAACCCGGTGTGTTTGCGCCCACAACAGCAGCTAAACCAGCCGCCGCTGCTCCAGCTCCCAACAACCAACTTAGCCACGAAAGTGAATGCGGAAAACGTGCCACGGTAGAAGACCTAAATTGATCTAGACTTCTGGCAATTTGCCGTCGGTAAAGCGCATTAAAACGCAAGCACACAGAGCTTCAAGAAAACATCGTAATCCTAATCAGTAACATTGCCCTGTGAATGCAACACAACGGCAAATCACCTTAGATTCAGATCTTACTCAATGTTCCCAATATTACTCGGCAGCCACCTTCGAGCAAATCGTTGCACCGCATTGCATTTCGTACTGCGGTTAAAAATACTATAGCAAATAGATCCGAGAAAATACGGAGAAATTTATTTGATTTTCTGAAGATATTATGGCGATCGCCCCTAACGCCCTGATGAAACCTCTAAGTTTTTCCGTAATTACCACAACCTTCAAAGGCTGATGATCCGTCCAAAGGATTAAGGCTGCCCAAGGGGATAAAAAAGACGTGTGTCCCCTTGGACACGTATGATTGTTTTTCGAATTGCCCTTTATAAAGTCCCTTAAAAAACTCATTTAACGGAAAAATATTTGGCAAAACGTTACCCGAGCAGCGCTCAATTCGCTGACGGCTGCTTAAAGCTGAGCGATTAACGTTGAACCGTGTCGCCACTGCCAGGGACGCGGTTACCTTTAATTTGCCGCTTTTAATTCGCCATCTTTAACCATTTGTCTAAAGCTGACAGGATAGATAGGGCCGCTGCCGTCAGAATGTCGCCGCCTGAAACAAGAAAAGCTAAGAATAATCGCTAAAGCCCGTGCCTTACTCCACTCTTCCTGCCCGCTCTGAGTTTACTAAAACTGACCCTCATCCTGTGGATTCCCCAACTATTCTGAACCTCGACGCCGTGACCCGCTGCTTCCAAGGGCAGGTTAAGGCGGTGGACGGTGTTAGTTTGACTTTGAAAAAGGGAGAACTATTGGCCCTGTTGGGACCGTCTGGCTGCGGAAAAACTACGCTGCTGCGGCTTATTGCTGGGCTGGAGCGTCCTGACCAGGGGCGGATTGATATTGCGGGGCGACCAGTGGCGGGGGAAGGGCACTGGATGCCGCCAGAAGAGCGACAGCTAGGAATGGTGTTTCAGGATTACGCTCTGTGTCCCCATTTGTCAGTGGCAGATAATGTGGCGTTTGGGTTGAAAGGGGCGAAGGGGGCACGGCGACGATCGCCCGCCCAGGTGCGTGATCGCGCCAGCCAGTCCATCGATATGGTGCGTTTGTCGGGGCTTGATAAGCGCTATCCCCACGCCCTATCGGGAGGGCAGCAGCAGCGAGTGGCGTTGGCGCGGGCGTTGGCTCCCGATCCGGCGTTGGTGTTGTTGGACGAGCCGATGAGTAATATGGATGCCCAGGAGCGCCAAAGCATGAGGGAAGAGGTGCGCTTGAGTTTGCTAAACTCCCAAGCGTCGGGGGTGTTTGTGACCCACGATTGCGAGGAGGCTATGGCGATCGCCGATAAGGTGGCGGTGATGCGTCAGGGGCGAATTGAGCAGCTAGACCGTCCTGAGGTGTTGTATTGGCAGCCGGCGTCGCAGTTTGTGGCGGCGTTTGTGGCGCAGATGAATTTTATTCGGGCTCGGCGCGACGGGCAGGGTTGGATAACGGAGCTGGGAGAATTTTCCGGTAAGGTGACAGGGGATTTGAACGGGAAAATTTTAAATCACGGCGACTTGAATAGTAGCGGTTTGAATGATGATGATTTGGGCAGTGGAAATTTGGGCAGTACTGAAGCGGCTTCGGGAGAAGTGACCTTAGGGGTGCGCCAAAGTAATTTGCAGTTGGCGGCGGCAACGGGCGATCGCCCCGGCAATGCCCACGTGCTCAGCCGTCAGTTTCTCGGACGGGAATATCAATATACGTTGGAGCTGCGATCGCATCCCCAGTTCCCCCAAGCCCCTGACGGACCGAAAACTTTGCAGGCACTGCTGCCCATGGGCGATCGCTTTGAAATTGGGGACACGGTTCATCTCACCTTTGGCGATCAACCTTTGCAACGTTTTTCAAAATAGACCGCTGCACGGGGGACGCAAGGTTTGAACTTATGAGATGACCTGTGGTTGGGGTACCGTCCCCGTCTTGATGCCATGATTAAAGCAACCGGTAAAAGCAACAAGACATTAAGGGGTTTGCCCACCTATGGCTAAGTCTCAGCTTCCCATTTCCCAAGATGCTGCCTTTGGCATTGTGCCAATTTACGTGCCCCCCGGCGGTACCTTAGACGACGCAGAATATTTGCTGATTCAGCATAATGCTGGACACTGGGCCTTTCCCAAGGGACACGCTGAAAAGGACGAAGCCCCCCTGGAAAGCGCCTGTCGAGAATTTACTGAAGAAACGGGCGTTGTGGATTTCAACGTTCTTGAAACGGTTTCATTTAAAGAACAGTATGAATTTCACAAGTCCAGCCGCATCATTCACAAAGTGGTGATCTACTATCCAGCCTTTTTGGACAAGGTAAAGGTGACGATTCAAGAGGAAGAAATTGCCGATTATCGCTGGCAAACTTACTCTGACGCCAAAAAATTGATCACCTACGAAAATAGCCGATCGCTAATCCAAAAGGTCTACGACTATCTCCAGCAGCACCCAGAAAACTTGCCAGCGTAATAGGTGACGCAGCAGATCTGCAACGACCTATGTAATGGCGTTCTGCCTGCGGAATTCTATCGGCGACATTATTTTTCGTGGACCACTTCGATAACCGTGTGCACGTTACCGCGCGGTTGAAAGTCGCCGACAATTTGGGCGTAAAGGGGATCGCAGGCGGCGACGAAATCATCGAGGATTTGATTCACCGATTCTTCGTGGGAAATGTAGCGATCGCGATAGCCATTGATATACAGCTTTAGCGCCTTCAGCTCCACCACCTTGCCGTCGGGGCGATAGGTCAGGTGAATAGTGGCAAAATCGGGATAGCCAGAAATGGGACATTTGCAGGTAAATTCCGGCAGGCTGACCTTGATGTCGAACACACGACCGGGGC
>CALCTI010000507.1 GCA_937894105.1 uncultured cyanobacterium | reverse complement strand
AGCAGTCGTAAATACGGACCGTGAATATGGGGCATGAATTACGATTGTGACTATAAGCTGAAGATTGGCAAGGGGGGAAACCCTGCACGGGAAAAGGTGATTATTGTAGCGATCGCCAGATGCTTCTCTGGATATTTGTAATTTGACAGGATTTTCCAAGTGGTATTACCTAGAATGAAATAGCTTTAAGGGCAAAGTGGGCTCCAAAGGACGGTTAACTCAACCAAATTTCCAAAACCCCAGCCTACTTCCCCGATATTACTCCGTGATATCACTGAACCAAGTCGCCCCCATTAAAACGTCTGCGACTCCAGTATCCTTACTTCCCGTCCATGACTAACTCTGCACAGCCATCGTCACAAAAATCGACACAGACGGTTACGCCTTACATAGTGCCGGAGCAGATGTTCGCTCTTATTGATAATCTACTGCCCTTTGAAGTTTGCCTCTATCACCAGGTTCTGCCCCTCTCCATTCGCGAAAGCACCTTGTACCTTGGCGCTGTACACCCTGACGAATCTGAAGGACTGAAGTACGTTCAGGCGCTGCTGGCCCATACCCCCTACACGATCACCCTAAAGCCCATCGCCGCCGCCACTCAACAGCATTATTTATCCGCATTTCTAAGTTACGACCGTCAAATTAAAGAAGCTGGCGAAGATTTAATTGAGCACAGCGCGGAGATGGCTTTGGCGGATGACTCTAGCTACGCCGAGTTTTTAGATGACTCCGAAATTAGTACCATTCCTGACCGTCGCCCCGTGGGCGATTCGGCACAGCCAGATACCTGGATCGGGGATGCGGGCGGAGACGATGGGGTTACCCCTGGGCTGGATGCCACCATTACCGCGCCAGCGGTTGATCCCAATTCAGCGTCAGAGTCACTCTCACCTCTGGAAGATCAAGGCGATTTTGAACCCGATTTGCCGCCCACCGTTGGCGTCGATTTGGCAGCGATCGCCCGAGAGGATGACCTGGAGGACAGTCCCCTTAACCCAGCGGAGGACCTGGCAGCGAACGATCCCGCCAATGCCCTTGCCGTTGCCCCTGAAGACTTAGAAGCGCAAATGGACAAAGTGATTGCGCCGGCGGATGTGGCGGTGGAGGATTTGGTGCCCCAAAACAGTGTCGTCTTAGATGATCTTCCCTCCCAAGGGAATGCACAGGGCGTTCTGGAGAACGGCGCTGAAGCATTTGAAGGGATTGACGAAGAAGATCCAGCTAGTTTTGCCGAGGAATTCGAAGCAGCGTTAGCCGCTGAGGATGGGCCCGTTCAGCCCGGGGTACATGAGTTGGTAACAGCCCCCGTAGAAGTTGCCATTGGCGCCACCTCCCCCTCAATAGGGCTAATGCCGTCAAAGCCCAACCCGGCGAAACTAACCTTCGACCAAGTGGACGACAACCTGTCCCCTGAAGAATTGGGAACATTGCCCCCTCGAGCCCTAACCCAAGCCCTCCTGAGGCGGTCCATTGTGCAGGGAATTGGCCGGCTGTTCTTAGAACGGCATGCCAATCACGGGCGAACTTTATGTAGCCAGGACGGGGCTCTGGAAGCGTTGCTAGACCCTATTCCACTGCCAAGTTTTCAAGGGGTGATTAATGAGCTGAAGCTTCTGGTGGAAGTGCCTTTAATTCAAACGGAGCGATCTAAGCAGGTTGATATTGAACGGATACACCAGGGAGAGTTGTTGATGCTGCGGCTGCGTCTGTCCCCAGGGAGCCATGGGGAAGAGGCTACGCTCCAGGTATTACGGGGAGCAGCGCTTAAGTTTTATCAGCAGCAGCAGCTGAGTAGTCTGGGGAAAAATGCCTTGACCTTAGCGCGGCGATTGCAGCAGCAGGTGGCAGAAATTGAGGCTCGAAGCCGTTTAATTCCTGACCTGGGCACTGATTTACCATCGGTTCCCGAGCTACGCCAACTGGTGCGCTACGTTTCCACCACGTTGGATACCTTGTAACTCAGTACAGGGGCAAAAACGCTGGAACCTAGTCGATTTCCGGGAAGGAAATGTTGAGAAGTCTAAACTTCACCCCATCGTCGCAATTTCGTGATGTCCAAATAAGCGGCTTTATTTCTCGACAGGCCTGTACTCTGCTGGAGCTCTACAGTTCATGGCGTCGTGCTCCTAGGCGACGGGAGTTTTACAAGCGACGTTCAACACTCAACATGCGCCGGTAGGACAGCCAGCCGAGGATTGCCATGGCGATCGCGAAACTCGATAAAAACGCTAAATGCTCCGACAGCTCTTCCCATTCTGCCTCGCCCACGGTGGCTCCGCTAAGGGCTTCGGTCATATGATAAATGGGGTTGAATTGGGCCAAGTTGAGCAAGGTTTCGGGAAAAAACGACGCCGGTAGAAATGCTCCTCCGAGAATTAGCAGCGGTACCCCAAAGGCGGCCACCAGGGCGTTCACATCTTCAGTGCGTCGGGCGAGCTGGGTGCCCAGCAAAAAACCTAAGCCCACGTAGGAAATGATGCTGAGGAGAATAATGGCGATCGCTAGCCCCACCGACCCGGTAAAATCCGCCCCCCAAAATGCCGCTACCGTATATACCAAAATCCCTTGTCCCAGACCGATAGTGGCGTGAGCGAGAAAAATCCCTAAAAAATAACTAACGCCGCTGAGGGGGGAAATAAACAGGCGCTTTAAAGTTTGCTGCTCCCGCTCGGCTACCAATGTGGCCACGCTGCCGCCGAGACAACTGAAAAATAGCGCCGCGCCCACGAGGGTGGTAGGAGCAGTTTGTTCAAAGGCGATCGCCACCGCCAGCTGTGCCCGTTCTGCCACGATTAACCCGTTCAGGATCAAAATCGCCACGGGAAAAACGGCCCAAAAAATCAGGCTGCGTTTACGATGCACCAGCTCCGTTAAAATCCGTCGCCCTACGGCGATCGATTCACGCCAGATTTTTGCTCCAAAATTTTGCGCCAAGGTCTTTGCACCCGCTCCTTATGGTTCGCCTTCTATCCCTAACCCTAATAACCGGTCGAATCCCCAGACCTATTAGGGATATGGGCTATGATGTCTTCTCGAATCGAAATTTACGGTCAATTATTAGTCGCCAGTTATCAGTCGCCAGTCAATCCCCAGTTATTCGTCGCTATTGAATCGCCAGTTAATCGCCAACTTTTAAACGTTACCTGCCCCACCCTAACCCCATGGAAACCAGTTTGCCCGCCGTTATCCAGTCCATGCTTCAGCCGGCGTTTTATCCCCACCCGGTTACGGAGGCCCCCATCAAGCTGGTGCAAACCCACGTGTCCTATGTGCTGCTGACGGGGGATTGGGTGTACAAGGTGAAAAAGTCGGTGGATTTTGGGTTTTTGGACTATTCCACCTTGGATCGGCGCAAGATGTTTTGCGATCGCGAAATTGAGCTAAACCGGCGAGGGGTTGAGGGACTTTACGTGGAAACGGTGCCGATTTATCAGAACGGCAATTCTCACACTTTGGAAGACGGGGGCGAGCCGGTGGAATACGCCGTCAAAATGCACCAGTTTCCCCAGGAAGATTTATTTAGCGCTCGCTTTGAAGCGGGGGAGTTGCCCAGGAGCCGCATTGTGGAGCTGGCGAAACGGGTGGCAGACTTTCACCTGAGCGCCCCCACGGACGAAACCATCCGCACTTATGGTGTTGCGGATCAGGTGAAATCGGCTCTGGATCAAAACTTTGAGCAGACACAAGGCTACATTGGCGGCCCCCAAACCCAAACCCAGTACGACGAAACCAAAGCCTGGACTGACGCCTTTTTTGCTGACAACGGTGCACTGCTCCAAAGCCGGGTGGATAACCACTGGATTCGCAACGGGCACGGGGATTTGCACCTGGGGAATATTTGCCTGTGGCAGGACCAGGTAGCCCTATTTGACTGCATTGAGTTCAATGAGCCCTTCCGCTTTGTCGATACCATGTTCGATATTGCCTACATCGTGATGGATTTAGAGGTTGCTGGTCGTGAAGACCTCAGCAAAATCTTCTTGAATCAGTATGTTGAGGAAACGGGTGACTACGAAGGGTTAGAGATTTTGCCGCTGTATGTTAGCCGTCAGGCTTACGTGAGGGCAAAGGTGACCTCGTTTATGCTGAGCGATGCGTCGGTGCCCGAGGGCGATCGCCGCGCCGCCAGCCAAAGCGCCGCCGCCTATTACAAACAAGCCCACGCCTACACGATCGCCCCCGAGGGCAAGCTGATGATGATGTGCGGCGTATCCGGCTCGGGCAAAAGCACGATCGCCAAAAAAATTGCGGACCAGTACGCCCAAGATCAGGGGCTAAAGCAGAAAACAATTATTATTCGCTCCGACGCCGTGCGAAAGCACCTGGGGAATGTGCTCCTAGATGAGCACGCTCCTGACTCCTTGTACACTGCTGATATGAGCGCCAAAACCAACCAGCGCCTCCAAGATTTGGGCGTCGACCAAGTCAAACGGGGCTATACGGAGATTTAGGATGCCAAGTAAGATCGCCACGCCCCGCGTCAGTCGGTGATTGAAGCGGCCCAAAATTCGGGTATTGAGATGAAAATTGTTGCTTGCACGGCTCCCAAAGAAGTGATGGCCGAGCGCCTACGGACTCGCACCGGAGATATTGCCGACGCCACCGTAGACCTGCTGGATCAACAGCTATCCAGCGCCGAACCATTGACCGCCGAAGAAGCAGCGATCGCCCTTACCATCGACACCACCCGCGACCTCAAGGCACAATTAAAATAGGCGCAACTGGGATAAATGGCGCAACTGGGGCAAATGGTGAGACGCAAAGACTGTAGAAGGTCCGCAAGGAAAAATCCGTGAGCTATTTTTACACTGCATCTGTCTGGGTATTTCTATTTTGGCTAGCCTTTACGGGTCTCCTTCAGTACAACTGGTGGGGGGCGTTGATCATGGCATTGGTGGGGGGAATTGCAGCGGCGAACGTCATGACCTGGTGGCAGGAGCCCCACCTCTTTAAGCCGCCCAAGCTACGCCCCATGTTCACCGACAAAGACGGGCAAGAAACTCGTGGCGGGACTCGCAGCGGGTCGTCCTACGAAAATATTGCCATGGCCCGACAGCGCCAGGCTCGGCAGCAGCGACGACGGGAAGGATATGCCACTCGGGCGTTAAGGCGGCGATCGCGATAACGCCACCAAACGCTGCCCACTTCTGTCTGACGAGCACCCTCTCTTATCTCGGGAGAGGGCTGCTTTAGGATGGAATTTTCAAGCCCTCATCGAACTGTATTTTCTCCCACCCTTTAAAAATTGCATTCAAGTTTTAATAGGGAGCAGGGCAGTGCGCAGGGCGATGGCGTAACAATACCCACATCGTCCTTCTCGATTTTCAGAGG
>CALCTI010000506.1 GCA_937894105.1 uncultured cyanobacterium | reverse complement strand
GGATTACTGCTGCCAGCAGCAGTAATCCTTCGAGCCAGTTGGATTCGCCGTCGGAGCTGATGGAGTTGGCAATTAATACTGAAACAGTAATCGCTACCAATTCAAAGGGCTGGAAATTCAAATCCATGGGCTGCCCGAATGCCCAGCCCGCCAGCACCAGCACCGGCGCGACGAATAAAGCAATTTGCAAGCTGGAGCCCACCGCTACGGATACGGACAAATCCATTTTGTTTTTCATAGCTACGGTAACGGCGGTGGCGTGTTCAGCGGCGTTGCCAATGACCGGGAGCAAAATCACTCCCGTAAACAGCTCGCTAAAACCTAACTGTTCCGTCGCCGTTTCTAAAGAGGTCACCAAAAATTCTGATTCGAAAGCAACGGCGATCGTCGCTGCCAACAGGTCGCCAACCCATAGCCAAATATTGCCTCCGTGTTCTTCCTCTTCTTCGACTTCTCCACTGACCACTTCCCCTTCGCCCTCTTTATTGGCGAGCGCCGCATCAAATAAATAAGTATGGGTCTTCATGGAAAACAGCAGGGTCATGGCATAGACCCCAATCAGCACCACCGCCACCGCCGTGGATAGCTCCCGAGACAGCTCAACCCCAATCCCCGTGGATGTAAAATTCATCGCCGTGGGCAATAGCAGCGCAATCACCGCCAAATTCATCGACGACGCATTCACCCGCGCCACCACCGGCTGGAACGACTGGGATTTGTAGCGCAGTCCCCCGAGAAACATGGACAAGCCCATCACCAGCAATAAATTGCCAATAATCGACCCTGCCAAACTGGACTTCACCACTCCCAACAGCCCTTCTTTCAAGGCAATTAGCGCCACAATCAATTCTGTGGCATTACCAAAGGTGGCATTCAGCAAGCCTCCCAAGGACGGTCCCACCTTTGCCGCAATTTCTTCTGTCGCCGTTCCCATCCACGCGGCTAAGGGAACGATCGCCGCCGCCGCCGTCAAGAAAACCACCAGGGAGTCCCAATGCAATGCTTTCGCCGCCACGGAAATAGGAATGAAAACTAGCAGAATCAGAAAAATTATGTCTTTAGTTTTCATGGGGGTGCCGAGAAAATTAATGCGATTAGGAGAATTGGGCTAACCCATTGTGCCTTATCTTTTATAGGTGTTCTTGACTGCGGTTTAACAAAAGACGAGGTTCCTATGGCTGGGCGGATGTTGTTGTCCCATAATTACAATTTGCTGGATGGGGCGGTGCCGCCGTTGGAGCGATCGCAGTTTGCCCAAGTATTTGTGGATGGATTTGCCACGCGAGAGGGGATTTCGGCGGTGGCGATCGCCCATCCCCACTGGTGTGTGGAAGTTACCTTCAATGGGGATGATGCGATCGCGGTGGGGCACGCTTGTGCTGAGGTGTTACTGGCGACGCGGCGACTCCAGCGGGACGCTTTACCCTACGACACGTTGGTGTTGGGAGGCATTAAAACTACGCCAGCCACCAGCACTTCGCCCACCGCATTGCACACAGGAGAGTGGGGCGTTGATGTGGTAGAAACGGGCGAGGCGGCGTCTTTTTTGAAAGATATTAATTGGGCAGCATTGACTGCCATGAAGCCTGAGGGACAGGTGTTCCAAATTGAGGCCATTCGCGGAGAGTTTAAGTAGAACGAACCCTAGGTGGAATTTGCCTGCGTTTCTTTAGACCGCAGACTGCGCTTTATACCGCTTGGGGGGTTGGGGTGGGTAGCCAGCTTTGGATTTTTTCGGCGGTGAATTGGGCTTGCTCCAGGTGGGGCACATGACCGCACTGGGGGACCCACACAAGGGTGTTGTTGGGGAGGGTTTTGGTGAATTTTTGGGCATTGGCGGTGCCTAGGATTTGGTCGCGATCGCCCCACAGCACTAGGGTTGGCTGCTGAATTTTACCGATAGACTCTTTTTGAATGGTGTAGCCCCCTTGCTGGGTAAAGGAAATTAGCGCCTCGCTCCATCGAGGCATTCCCAAGTGCAGTGCCCCACAGCGATAGGCTTCCGGCGTCGCCCATGTTTGTGGGGCAAAGTAGGCACGCTGACCAATGCCGTTGCGCACCTTGGGATTAGACAGGAAGTTAGTGGCAAATTTGCCGATGGGATCAATCAAAAATCGACTGGCAAGGGGTTTGCCCACAAATCCAGCGCTGTCCAGCAAGACCAACTTTTCCACCGCGTCAGGATAGGTCAGGGCAAAATCCTGGGCAACGGCTCCGCCCATGGATGCGCCAATTAAAATCAGCGATCGCCCGCCCATTACATCCTGCCAAAATTGATGCAAATGCCCCTTAATGGTTGCCCCGCTGAAGGTGAAATTTTCTGGACGCTCCGTAAACCCAAAGGTCAGCAGGTCTACCGCCCACACTTCCCGATGCTCCGCCAGCAGGGGCAACAGTCTTCGATATTCCATTAACGAACTGTCAAAGCCATGGATCAACAGGATCGGGAGCTGGTCCGTTGGGGTGCCCTGTTGGATATAGCTCGTGGCGACTCCTAGTTCTCCCGACTCTAGGGGAACCTTCACCGTAACCCGCTGAATCGTTTGGACGAAGTCGATTGATTCGGCGTCGGTCAGGTCCTGAACGGCAGCGGGTAAAAAGTCGGGAAACATATAGTCAATTGCCACTTATGTAGGACATTCACTTGATGGGACATTTAGCGTAATGGTGTATAGCTAAGACCG
>CALCTI010000505.1 GCA_937894105.1 uncultured cyanobacterium | reverse complement strand
CATAGCCTCCCCGGTGCAAATAGGAGCGAAATTCACCGGGAGCCCCCTGTCGCCGCATGGACGCCACCACTCGATTACTAACGACCAAACAGCGAATATCGGCCCCTTTTGCTTCCTTAATAAACTCCTGCACCAAAATATTGGCATCGAGCCCACGAAACGCTTCGATAACCGATTTAGCCGCGCTGTCCGTGTCCGCCAAAACCACGCCAATGCCCTGGGTGCCCTCCAGTAGCTTAATTACCAAAGGCGCGCCCCCCACAATGCCAATGACCCCTTCAAAATCCTTGGTGGAGTGGGCAAATCCCGTTACCGGTAGCCCAATGCCCTCCCGCGCTAGCATTTGTAAACATTGCAGCTTATCGCGCGATCGCGTAATTGCCTCCGCCCCGTTCAGCACAAAGGTGTGCATCATTTGAAACTGCCGCACCACCGCCGCCCCATAAAACGTACGCGATGCCCCAATGCGAGGAATAATCGCATCAATATCCGTCAGTTCCTGTCCCTGATAAATCACCTTGGGCGCATGGGCCGTAATGTCCATATAACAGCGCATATGATCAATCACATCAACAGCGTGACCACGTTCCTCTGCCACCTCCTTGAGGCGACGAGTGGAATAGAGAGACGCATCACGGGACAAAATGCCAATTTTCATAGGAAAAAACTGTAGACGTTAGCAAACTTGCTAAATTTTGTGGATTGGTTGAGCTAAAGCGACAAAAGTAGCGCTGGCATGATTTTCAGAAAAGTCTGTCTTGAGAAAAGTCTGTCTTGAGAAAAGTCTGTCTTGAGAAAAGTCTGTCTTGGAAAAGCCTGTATTGAAAGAGCTTTTATTGGAAAAGCTGTTGTAAGGGAGCGTCTGTGGAAAGGGCTTTGAAAATGCTTAGAAGAACAACCTAAGTGACAAAAGGAACAACCAGGAAGGTTCTTAAAATAAGTTTGAGTGGGTGTGTGAAAGGCGGCGTTTAGGGCACCGTCACGGGCGATGGTTGGGCATACAGGTAGGACTGGCTCGGGTCAACGACAATGCGAGATTCCATTGCCCGCCGTCCCAACAGCATCCCAAACCCCATGCTGTGGCGATCAGCTAGGGTAATTTCCGTTTGCCACCGATGGGGACCCAACATAATCACGGTTTCAATGACGTAGCGGTCTTCTGGCGTACCGTTAGAGCTGGTGACGGAGCGATAGTCCACTACCGGACATTCAATGGCTGGCGAGATAGCAACAATATCGTTGGCGGGTAATTCGGAGGCTGGATCAGGACAAAACTGCTGAATTTGGCGAGGGATACCGTTGGGGGTGTCATGGGGGCGCAAGCACACGCGAAAACGCACCTTAGGCTGGGAGTCTTTTTTCGCAACGGGCTCCAGGTCTTGAACGTGAAGGGCGGAGGTTTTTGCGCCGGTGTCCACCTTAACGGCAATGGACGGAATACTTAGCTCAGGAAGGCTTACATATTCCTGCCAGCCAATTATTATTTTCTCCATGGTTATCTTTAGGGCGTTTTATGAGTTTATTGGGGACGTTTAACTCAGTGAATGCAGTGTCTGGCGCTCCAAGAACCTTGATTACCCAGTGTATCGGTGACGGCGAGGAAGGTTGGGGAATTGTGA
>CALCTI010000504.1 GCA_937894105.1 uncultured cyanobacterium | reverse complement strand
GCCATCCCTAGTGCCCACCTATGTGGAACGAGCACAGCGGCTGGCTCAGGGCGTCGGCCAGCCCTTTACGGCAGAGGAAATGCCGCGCCTCCAGTCCCTGTTTCGAGAAAAGGTGCAGGCGGGCTACGATGCGTCCCCCTATACACGGCTGGTAGTGCGCTACGGAACAGCTACCCACACAGATCACGGGCTAATGTGGCAGCTTGAAACCGTTGTGGTGTCTCCCCAGAATCAGGCCGAGCAGTTTATTGTCAACCGCCCGCCGAACCAGTTTGAATCCTTTCCCGATGCCATGGTGATGGCAGTGGCTGCAAAAATCAGTGCGGAAAAACAGGGTAACGGTGAAGCGAGTGCACTCCGGATTTTAGATATTGGCGGCGGCACTGGACGCAATGGGTTGCCCTTGGCGGCGGCAGGACATCAGGTTACGGGGCTGGACTCTAATGAGGTGATGTTGCAGGCCCTGGGCGAGCGCCGATCACAACAACCAGAAGATCACCCAATAACGGTCATTGAAGGGGCAGTCTTAGACAGCAACGTTGTGTTTCCCACGAATAGTTTTGACCTGGTAATTTTGTCCGGGGTCTTACCCTATTTTTCATCCTTGGAAGAGTTGCGGAAAGTCTTTACTCAAGGGTCAAAAGCCCTAATGTCAGGCGGGCAAATCCTGCTGGATGCGTTTATAACCACAGAGCCCTATGAGCCAACTCAGCTCGCGAGAGAGATGGGGCGGGTAAGCGATGCCATGATGTTTCCGCCGTCATTATTGGAAATGGCGATCGCCCAAACGGGCTTGACCCTTGTTTCCGAAGAGGACGCTTGGACCTATGAAATGGAGAATTTGGAGCCCAGGGCAAAGGAAGCGAGGCGCTGGTTGGTGTCGTTGGCATTGGCAAAGCGAATTTTTGCACTGCCGAAGGGACAACGTCCACCGGTTGTTTTAAAGTGGCTGCGTTACCTGAAACAGACTTGATTTTGGTTGTTTAATTTCTATGTTGACAGCAGCTTTTTTGGCAGCAGCTTTTTAAGATTATTTGACATTAGTAGTTGGCGATTTTTAGGTACTGTTTCGTGACTTTAGCGAGCTCTTCTGAATCCATTGCAAAGCAGTATGGATATGCCGAGAAATTTGTTGATTTACCGGAGCGATCCCTAAAGGTTCACTATTTAGAGTGGTCATCCCAGGGAGAAACTTCAAACAATTCGATTACGGTTTTACTTCTGCACGGATTAGGAGATTGTGCAGCGGTTTGGATCGATTTAGGGCAACGTTTATCAAAGGGTAGCTACACAGTGATTGCCCCAGATTTACGAGGGCACGGTGACAGCGGCAAGCCTAAAATTGGCTATGATTTTAATTCAATCATTGACGATCTAGAAGCTTTCTTAATAGCGCTGAATATTCATCAGCCAGTTGTCGCAGTGGGACATTCTTGGTCAGGGAAATTAGTGCCTATTTGGGTGCAGCGATCGCCCGAAAAGATCGCCGCACAGATCTTAGTAGATCCCTTTTTTATTGATCGTTTACCGGGAATTTTTAAACTAACATTTCCCCTGTTTTATAAGGTTTTACCGTTTTTACAAATGATGGGTCCCTTTGAATCTAGGGAAGCGGCAGAGTCTAAGGCAAAAACCATGAAGCAATATCGCCATTGGAGCATGCTTCAACAATATGCCTTTGATCGTAATTTAGAGCAGCGGAATGATAAAAGCTGGGGTAGTAAGCTGGCGATCGCTGCGAGGAATGGCATCTTTGAAGCGGTAATGCTGGTGTCTGGATTGACAACACCCCTAAACACTCCCGCGTTAGTTTTAATCGCGGAAAAAGGTTTAAATCGCAGCGATTGGCAACTAAAACCTTATAAAAAATATTTAACTCAACTTACCCTTAAAAAGGTGCCCGGAAATCATTGGCTATTTTTAGTTAATCCAGAGGGATTCGCCAAAGAAATTCAGGATTATTTAGGTCAGAATATTTAGAGCAGAATATTTAAGTCGGGTTATTTAAATCGGATTATTTGGGTCAAAGAATAAAGCAAATTTTTCACACGTTTTTGTTTTCACAAGTTTTTAAATCACTGATGTCTACGTCACAGAAACCCAGCGCGAAAACAGTTCAAACATTATTTAATCGTATTGCTCCGGTCTACGATGATTTTAACAACCAGCTCAGTTTTGGGCTACACCGCATTTGGAAACGAATGGCCGTTAATTGGAGTGGGTTAAAACCGGGAGATCGCGCCTTAGATTTATGCTGTGGCAGCGGCGATTTAACCTACTTTTTAGCCCAGCAGGTGGGTCCAACGGGGACAACTATTGGCGTTGATTTTTCGGCGGAATTATTGGAGATCGCCGCCTCGCGATCTGGGACCACTTACGTCCCCAAAACCATTCAGTGGGTGGAAGCAGATGTGTTGGAGCTACCCTTTGAAAGTAACAGTTTCGAGGGAGCAACAATGGGGTATGGGCTACGAAATGTTGTGGATATTAAGGGATCCTTGGGGGAAATTTACCGGGTATTAAAACCAAGGAAAACCGTTGCTATTTTAGATATGCACCGTCCGGTTCAGCCAGCGTTAGGGCGATTTCAAAATTGGTATCTAGAAAATCAAGTGGTTCCGGCGGCCAAACGCTGTGGCATGATTGAAGAATACAAATATATTGCGCCCAGTCTCGCGCGGTTTCCCCAAGGAAAAGAGCAGGAAAAACTCGCCCAATCCGTTGGATTTCGAGACGCAATTCATTACCCGATCGCGGCTGGAATGATGGGATGTTTGGTGGCCAAAAAATAGAAAGTCCCGATCTAAAATAAAGCCTTTTCTCTGGATTTAAATCACCTTTAACTGGGGCGATCGCTGCTAATCAAAAAACAAGTGCGGAGATTTTTGGCGAAGGATATCGCCACGAATTGTTTCAAAGAACAGCATAAATTGAGGTTGAATACGTAAATGGCTGCTCACTGGTGGGTTCTTTTAGTGCCGCCGATCGCGGGTGGAATAATCGGATATTTCACCAATGATCTCGCTATCAAAATGTTATTTCGACCCTATAAGCCTATCTTTTTGGGACAGTTTAGAATCCCCCTCACCCCTGGCTTAATTCCTCGTAACCAGGGACGGTTAGCCAGCCGGATTTCCAATGCGATTATGGGATCGTTGTTAACACCGTCGGAACTAGAAAAAGTTGCTCGGCGACTGCTGGATGTGAAACGAACTCAGGCGGCTTTGGATTGGCTATTACGCCTGGCGTTGGATCAGCTGCGGGGCGATCGCCAAACCCGAACAGCGAAAATTTTGGGAAGCGTTTTAAGGGATTTTGTGGGGGAGTCTTTGCCGCGTTTGCTGCGGGTTTGGAGTCGTAGCGAAGATTTTCTGAAGGAGCAAATTAATCAGGTTTTAGATCAGCTGATTGCCGACTACGAGCTGACCCAATCCCAGGCACGGCGATTGGCCCAATGGGTGGTTGATGCAGTGCTGACCCCTAATGCATTACGACTGGCATTAATTGATTTTTTAACTGACGACAATTTTCGTCTTCTCGATAGCAGTTTTCGAGAGCGTTCCCGTGGCACCTACTGGGTTATTGCCAATGTTTTTGGGGTTAGAAATACTTTGGCTAGTGTGAGAATTTTCTGTGTGAATAACCCCGCCCAGGCGAATCAGCAATTGGCGGAGATTTTTCAAGATTTACGGATTCGCGATCGCCTATACCAGTGGTTAAAACAAGCATCGCCAAAGGATTTGCCCGCGTCTTCGATGCGTCGTATTCGTCGCACCATTCGCCACAGTTTTCGCACTTATTTACAAGGGCGCGGCATTGATGTGCTTCAGGATTTAGGAAAAACGGCAAATTGGGAAGAGTTAGCCAGCGTGATCTTAGGTCGCCTACAAACATCGCCAGTGCTACAAAAATCCTTTAAGCCCGTTAGTTACGAATTGGCACTCATTTTGGATCGATATTTAGAGCGCGATTTGGAAAAAATTGTGGCTCAGGCGATTCCAATTTTAGATTTAGATGCAGTTATTGTTGACCGAGTCATAGCAACGCCAGCACAAAACCTAGAGACCGCAATTCAAGGCATTGTGCGTGATGAGCTACAGGCAATTATTTATATTGGTGGCATTTTGGGCGTTGTTATCGGGCTAATGCAATCAGCATTTCTCTTTATGCAAATGTAGCTAAAAACAAACTTTCCCCTATTAACCATCTGGCATCAAACCAGGCGAATAAACCACACTAAACACAGCAAAGACACGCCACTGAGACAGAGATCCAATAAAAAACTCAGTAACTTTTTCTCGGACTGGAAGCGAAAATAAAATGCTTAATAACGCCGAAAGGGCGATTTATGCTTAACGCGTTCAAAACAATGAAACATTAGTTCATAATAGAGAGCGAGGCAGAGTTCAATTGAAAAGTTTTGCCTCGCCCTTAGGGAGACGTTTCGGGACATCATTATGTATTTGACGTGGTTCGACAGCAACAGTTGGCTGATTGAGATGGGCGATCGCCGGGTGCTTTTGGACCCGTGGTTGGTGGGCTCGTTAATGTTTGGCGATGCCGCCTGGTTTTTCAAGGGAACCCATCCGGAGCCCTATAAAATTCCTGAAAATTTAGATTTGATTTTGCTGTCCCAGGGGTTGGAAGATCACGCCCATCGGGAAACCCTTCAGGCGATGGATAAGTCGATTCCAGTGGTGAGCTCTCCCAATGGGGCGAAGGTGGCGGAAGAGCTGGGATTCACCACGGTAACGGCGCTGGATCATGGGCAAGATTTTGAGCTGGGACGTTTAAAGATCACCGCCACCGTTGGGTCCGTGACCGGTCCTAATGTGTTTGAGAATGGCTATATTTTGCGCGACGGCGGCACCGGGCGATCGCTATACTACGAGCCCCACGGGTCTCACCCCGATGATCTGCACGAGCAAGGGCCCATCGACGTGGCGATTACGCCGCTGATTGATTTGGCAATTTTTTCCCTGCCCATTATTAAAGGGACCGACAGTGCCCTTCAGCTAGCGAAGGCTATTACCCCCCAGGTGATGCTGCCCAGTGCAGCGGCGGGCAATGTGCAGTACGAAGGGCTTTTGGCGAAAGTGCTGCGGGATAAGGGAGATATTCCCAGTTTTCAGCGATCGCTCCAGGAGGCAGACCTAACCACTCAGGTGCTACAGCCGGCACCGGGTCAGCGCCTAGAAATTCCCCTCCAGCGCGAAACGGCGATGGCATAAGGGAAGGGCATAGGGACCAATATTTTAAGTCAGACCTAAGGGCTGGGATTGTTGTGAAGGCGTGCCACATTTAAAAACCTGTGCCAGATTGATGGAATAGCCTACTGGGCGTTCGGAGGATTGCTGCGATCGCCGCCTATTTGAGGTTAATTCATGAAAATCTTGCAGGCTCCGAACGCACCGGTTCAAACGCTTCACCGCTTTGTGGTTGCGGGTGTGGCTACGGCGGAAGATGCCGGTAAGCCAGTTATTATTTCCCTAGACGGCGGCTTTAAAATGACCGGGCCGCGGGTGGCTAAAGATGGCACCTGGCGACTGGATTTGGTATTTCCGCGTCCGGGCAATCACCACCTGGCCGTTAGCGTTAGCGATCGCCAAGCCAACTGGAGTTTCCAGGTAATCGGCGACCCAGAAAATAGCGCCGTGGATCCGCCCAGTGGCTCCAACGGCCACTCTAACGGTTACTTAACCGGCGGCGTGACAGACCCAGGCGCTAGCGAAGCCGGTGCGCCCATTCCCAGCTCCCCCATTCCCCGGGCGGAGCGAGCCAAAGGTGCGCCCACCTTAAGGCAGCTGGTGGAGGCCGCGTTTAAACGAAACTTTTCTGATATTCACCTGGGCGTGGGAAAAATACCTCGGTTTCGGGTGCGGGGAAATATTGAAGCAACGGAATTTCCTGAGGTAGACAAGGATACGTTTTTGGCGTGGATGCAAGAGGTGATGACCGATGTGGAAATTTATCGGTTCCAGCGAACGTTGGACTACGACGGCGCCGCGCAATATCCCTTTGCACGGGTGCGGATTAATGTGTTTCAAACATTGACAGGACCGTCCATGGTGCTGCGGATTATTCCTTTAGAAATTCTGTCCTTTGATCAGCTTAATTTGCCCGTAAGTTTTATTGATGTTTGCCAGGCCCATAAGGGGTTGATTTTGGTGACGGGACCAACGGGGTCAGGTAAGTCAACCACATTGGCGGCGATGATTGACCATATTAATCGTGAGCTACCAAGGCATATTATTACCATTGAGGATCCCATTGAGTTTGTTCACACCAGTCGGCGATCGCTTATTAATCAACGGGAAGTGGGCATCCATTCCTATGAGTTTGATACGGCCTTGAAGTCGGCCCTGCGGGAAGATCCGGATGTTATTTTAATTGGTGAAATGCGCGATCGCGGCACCGTTGAAACAGCATTATAAGCGGCACAAACAGGACAGTTAGTTTGTGGAACTCTGGACACCTATGGGGCGTTATTAACCTTTGTTAGAATTTTAGCCCTGTATCAGCCGGACGAGCGCGAGACAGTGCGGATGCAATTTGCTGAGTCACTGGTGGCGGTTATTTCCCAAGGATTAGTACCCACAACGGACAATAAACGGGCGCCGTTCCACGAGGTTTTGGTCAACACTGATGCCATCCGAGACTATATTAAACGGGGCGAAATTGATGAGGTTACAGATATTATTTCCCGGTCGGATTATCTGGGGATGTTTAATATGAACCAGTCCCTTTATCAACTGTATTTAGAAGGAAAAATTACTGAAGAAATTGCGCTGGAGTTTTCGCCTCGGGAAAACGAAATGGCCATTATGTTGCGCACTGGCGTTGCTTAGGGTGGACGGCTCTGTTGACAGTGAGGCTCTGTTGACAGTGAGGCTCTGAATGCCGAGATGGAAAAGCTGGAGTGAGAAAGCTAACGTGGAAAAGCTGAAATAAAACAGAATCCATTGCGGGAAGGATGGCTATGCTTCGATAGAATAATCAAGCTTTTATCGCCCCAGTCCAGGTCTGTAGCATTCGCTACTCACCCTCTCCAACTTCTTTGTGGCCTAACCATGCCCCTACGCTATTTCACTGACGCATCAAAGCGGCGACTGCGAAGTTTGGATGTGTTTCGGGGATTGGCGATCGCCTCCATGATTTTGGTGAACAATCCCGGCAGTTGGACCTACGTTTATCCCCCCCTGCGCCACGCGGAATGGTTTGGCTTTACCCCCACGGACCAGATATTCCCAGCGTTTTTGTTTATTGCCGGAGCCAGCTCAGCGTTTTCCCTGGATCGATTTGCAGAACGCAATAACACCCCGTGGCTAATTTACGGACGCATCGCCAAGCGGGTGGGGCTACTGCTATTGCTGGGATTGTTGCTCAACGGATTTCCCTTTTATGATTTGCCCAATCTGCGCTTTTTGGGGGTGTTGCAGCGAATCGGATTGGCTTACGGGCTGGCGACGTTGGTGATTTTAAAGGTGCCGCGCCTTTGGCAAATTGTGGGGGCGATCGCCCTGCTATTTACCTATTGGATATGGCTAGTGGGGGTCCCGATTCCCGGCAATCCCGGCGTTGATCCCCTCGCCGAAGCCACCAACTGGGTGTGCGATTTAGATCAGCTATTTCTTGGCGCATCCCACATGTACAAAGGCGGTCCCTTTGATCCGGAAGGCTTGTTAAGCACCCTTCCGGCGGTGGTCACGGTGCTGATGGGCTACTGGAGCGTGCAATGGATTAAAAACCATGGAGTGCACACCTTCACCAGCACACGGCTGGCGGGGGCGGGGGTGATTACCTTGGGACTGGGATATTTTTGGGGCATATTTTTCCCTGTGTCTAAACCCCTGTGGACCAGTTCCTATGTGTTGGTGTCGGGCGGCTGGTCGTTGATTTTGTTGGCGGTGTGTTTTGAGCTGATTGATGTGCAGCGGTGGCGATCGCTGGGCTGGGCTTTTGAAATTATGGGGCGTAATGCGATCGCAATTTTTGTGGGCTCCGGCATTGTGGCGCGAATTCTCTATCGCACCAATATTGGCAGCGGAGAAGCAGCCCCCAGCACTTACCAATGGCTATTTGAAAATCTCTACGCTTCCTGGGCAGGACCCTGGACCGGTTCGATTTTATTTGCCATCACCGCCACTTTAATTTGGTGGGGCATTTCGTGGTTTATGTATCATCAAAAGTGGCTGCTGCGGATTTAGGTGGGGACGATAGGGCAATGACTAAGGCAGAAAAAGGGGCGATCGCTCGATGTGAATGGGCAGGCAACGATCCGCTGATGATTGCCTACCACGATTATGAGTGGGGGCAGCCGGTCCATGGAGATCAAAAGCTATTTGAGTTTCTCGTTTTAGAAGGGGCTCAGGCGGGATTAAGCTGGTCGACAATTTTGAAAAAGCGGGAGGGATATCGCCGCCTTTTCCACAACTTTGATATTGAAAAAGTGGCCCGAATGACGGACGTGGATCAAGCGCGTTTATTGAAGGATTCAGCCATTGTTCGTAACCGTTTAAAAGTTGCTTCGGCAATTAACAATGCCAAAGTAACGCTCAAAATCCGGCAGGAATATGGATCTCTGGACCACTATTTTTGGTCCTACGTTAACCATCAGCCTATTCTGAATCACTTCGCCTCTTCAGCAGACTTACCGGACCAAACGGAGTTGTCAAAGGCTATTAGCAAAGATCTCAAAAAACGAGGCTGCAATTTTGTCGGTCCGACGATTATTTATGCTTTTATGCAGGCGATCGGGATGGTTAATGATCACGTCACCAGTTGTTACCTATCTCCCGTTTAAGCCTTACCAAAGATCCCTCGCGCCCCTATTTCTGGGCAAGATCGAGCAGTTTTGTCCCCCAGTGGATCGCCTATGATGGGCAAAGAATCTGTGGAACAAAGGATGATGAAATTGCAAGGCATTTTGGGGGCAGCGATCGCCGGCGTATTAATGGCACCGGGGGCAGCGTTTGCCCAAAGCGTGGAGCAGTGGATCGAAGCGGGTAGACGGCTGCGAGCAGACGGGGATTTTGTACGGGCGGAGGAGGTGCTCCAGCGAGCGGTGCTGCAATATCCTGACAACTCCAGAGCCCATGCCCATTTGTGTAACGTTCTGGATGATTTGGATCGGCTGAACGCTGCGCAACAGGCATGCCAAAAGGCGATCGCCCTGGATAGTCAAAATGCGTGGGCGTATTTTTTGCTGGGGTTTGTGGCGAAGCGCCAAGGGGATTTTGATGTGGCGATCGCCAACTTCAAGCGTTTTATTCAATTTGAGCCGGACGATGCCGTTGCCTATAGCAATCTTGGGCAGGTTCTCTACGAAACCGGCAATGTCACGGAGGCGATCACCAACTACAACCGCGCGATTCAACTTAACCCGGACGATCCCGTGGTTTACAACAACCTTGGCATTGCCCTGTCCCGCCAGGGAAATAGCTCCCAGGCGATCGCCACTTTAAACCGCGCCATTGGGATCAATCCCAACTACGCCCTGGCTTACTACAATCGCGGCAATGCCTACTATCGCCAAAGTCGCTGGAATGCAGCGATCGCTGACTACGAACGGGCCCTACAAATTGACCCCAATTTCCAAAACGCACGGGATAATCTGCAAAACGCCAGGCGGCGCGCTCGTTAATTAATGAAGTAGACTTAATCGGAATTAAGGAAAGCGATCAATTCTTAGCCTTAAAGAAGCGATATTGATTGCTATTGCGGCAACTCTGATACAGCACGATTTATTGCCGATAAGGTCGAGTAAATAGTCACTCTATTGCAATCGAGAACGCTTCAATGGGCACCAGCCTGGCTGGTGCCCTATTCATAGGCAGATCCGCCACTATAATTACTAACCGCTACTGATCCTGGGACTGTTGCTCCCGTAGTTGCTGAATGAACTGGCGCGATTCCGGCGTGGGTACAAATTCCACCTCCAGCAACCATGCATCATCTCTGGCCAATAATATGTCGATCATGCGCTCGAGAGAAGCCACCTGGGCAGATATTTTCGGCTTCGGTTCCTCCGCATTTGCAGTGAGGTTCTGAACAAGGATTTCAAAATCTTGGTAGTCAAAAAAGACCAACACGACCCGGCGATCGTCCCTCTCTAGGGCAAGGTAAACCTCCTGTCCCTCCACTTCAAGGATGGGAATAAACACCGGTACGCCCCGAAACTCTTCCACCTCCTCACCCTGTTCCTGCAACAGAGAAATCGCCTGGGTCACCTGCTCCGTGTCAGGAACCATACCCAAGGTAAAGGCCGCGTTCTGATTTTCAGGATCACTACCCTGGGTCTGTTGAAACTCATACAGCTGCCCTAGAGGAACGGGAATCACCCTAGGGTTGTTATCGTCCGGAAACAGCTCGTCCCGTTCAACAAACGTGTCAGCATTTTCTTGATCAATAAAGGCAGGAATGCTGGAGCTGTCGACGTCATTGAAAGAACCGAACAGGGGCTGCCCCTCGTCGCCCACAATGGTGTACACCGGAATGGCAGACAGCTTTTCGATAACATCCTCTTCTGGAATGGCCACTGCCGGCAAAGGGATAATGCCTAATTCAAGGATGACTGGGCTAAGTAATAAAGCCCCGCCCATTCCTAAACGGCGTCCCCATCGAACCAATGATTTTTTCAATGTCATCTTTGCAATGCCATCTGTACAACTACTTTTACAGCGCTGCTGATTTCAAGAGATGAACTGATCGCTGAAAGCCATCAAGCCACGTTCAGAACGTTGCGATCCTATCCCTTGATTCAGCAACGCCAATTTTACGACTTTAAGAACGCTGCCAGGGCTTCCACCTTTTCCCAGGCGGCACCACTGTTGATAATATCCTGGGCGATCGCCACCCCTTCTTGGTGGGCGGCGATCGTCCCCATCTCTTGAGTCATCTCCCCCACCTGCAAAGCTAGGGACGCATTTAACGCCACCACATCCCGCTGCGCTTGGGAGCCCTTCCCTTGCAAAATATTTCTCAAAATCTCCGCATTTTCTTGAGGCTCTCCCCCCAGCAACGCGGAGGTGGGAGCCATATCCAGCCCCAACTCCCCTGGATCAACGGTAGATTCAGTAACCCCCGCCTCCGTCAAAATTGCCAGGTCCGTCTTATCCGCCAGCCCCGCCTCATCCAGCATTTCACGGCCGAGGAGCACCACCGCCCGCCGCGCTCCCAAGGACTGCAACGCCCCCGCCATCGTGGTCAACAACACCGGATCAAAGGTGCCAATAATCTGTCCCGTCGGCTTCAGGGGATTCACTAGCGGCCCCAATAAATTAAACACCGTACGAATTTTCAACGCCTTGCGGAACGGGACCACCGCTTTCATGGCCGGATGCCAACCGGGGGCAAACAAAAATGTAATTCCCACCGCCGGAATTGCCGCCCGCACCGTCTCGGGAGCCGCCCCCAAATTCATCCCCAACGCCTCCAACACATCCGCCGAGCCCGACTTACTGGACGCCGCCCGGTTTCCATGTTTCGCGACCGCCACCCCTGCCGCCGCACACACAAAGGCAACGGCAGTGGAAATATTAAACGTGGAAGCCCCATCACCGCCGGTGCCGCAGGTGTCGATTAATGGCGTCGGCAGGGGATCCCCTGTTTCAACCGCCTTGGACTGGCGCTGCAACACCCGGGCCATTCCCGCCAGCTCCGGCGCGGTCGCCCCTTTTGCCTGAAGCGCTGCCAAAATTGCCCCGGACATCACCGGTGTCAGGGCCTCCTGCAACCAACCCCCCATCAAAGCTTCCGCCTGGCTCTCCGATAGGGATTGGCGATCCAACAGTTGCTTCAGCAGTTCGGACCAGTTAGCGGGGGCGATCGCGGTAGAAGTCATGGGCACAGGATAGGCGGCTTAATAAACAACAAAAATAACAAACAAACTAAACCCAGCAAACCAACAGCAAAAACAATACCAACGTGACGGACCTTCACATCCAGCGACATTCTAATCTGCCGATGCTAGGATATTGTCCCCTGGGCTTAAAAGTCGTAGGGTTCATGCTTCTTCAGCCCAGATTTGCGGACGTAATACAGAGGTAGAATGTTAGCCTCCCAATCTGGAACTCATGGTCCGAAAGCATTGCGGAGAGGGCATTCCAGCTAATGGTTTTTTCCTTTCCTTAAAATTGACCTCTCTTATCCTCCTTGTTCTGATTGATTTATCGATTTCGCCACAGATGACAAGTAAGTAGGTTGCAAGTGAAAGAATAGCGAAAGAGCCTCGGTTGAGTGTAGGTTTATTTGTTCAGAGGGCATTGTCAAATT
The DNA here is from genome assembly GCA_937894105.1 of uncultured cyanobacterium. Classification (GTDB taxonomy): domain Bacteria; phylum Cyanobacteriota; class Cyanobacteriia; order CACIAM-69d; family CACIAM-69d; genus CALGDE01. The sequence continues at coordinate 194 of CALCTI010000504.1, read as the reverse complement.
AACCTGCGATTTTCTGGATGAAGCACTGACGTCCTGCTCGCTTCCAGAAACGCTACTTCTATGCAGCAGAGGCTAGCTGTGTCAGCTCACGCCAATCCTCAAAGCGCTGGCTCATCGTTGCTCGATACTCACTCGCTGGTTGTTGATGTTGATGGGGATGAAAGTAACCTCGTATCGGCTCAAACGCTGCTAGG
>CALCTI010000503.1 GCA_937894105.1 uncultured cyanobacterium | reverse complement strand
ATAGGCTTAACCAGCGTTTCTAGCCAAATATAATATCCGTCACGGTGGCGAACTCGATAAATTACAGGCTCCGGTGCCCCCTGGGATGCCAAGGTTAACTGACTAAGAAAGTCAATCTCCTGATCCTCTTCATGCATCAACTCCTTAGGGTTCTTATTAAGGAGATCTAAATAGTGATGCCCCAGCAAAACCTGGCTAGAGGGACTAACGTAGCTGTACTGACCATCCAAATGATGGAGACACACCAAATCATTCGTGTTTTCCGCGAGAAGTCGGTATCTTTCCTCACTGTGTTGCAGAGCATTCACAACCAGCCTTCGGTCCAGTAAATCTTGCTGTAGCTGTTGGTAAAGGTTAGTTTGATAAATTGCCACCTCTAACTGTCCCGCCACCGCTTGCACAATTTGAATCTGCTCCTCAATCCAATGCCAAGGCTCAGCGCTATTGTGCAATATCAAACTTCCCCAAAGTTCTCCGTCCACCACTAAAGGCACCATTACCCACGCTCCCGGAACAATAGCCTCTGGCAAAACGCTGGGATAGTAATGGTCCGAGGTAACGTCTACCCACCCTTCATCGTCATCGATCGCCACAATATGATGTTGCCGTAAGGGAATAATGAACTCATTCCCTAAAATTGCTGTTCTCTGCTCTAGAGAAGGGGCAACCCGTTTGATTTTTACAGGCGGATTCTCTTCAAAACCCTCTTGGTCAAAATTATTCCCTTGAGAGTTAACGTCTTGAGGATTATTATTATTGGAACCTTTGTAGCTCTCTGGAGACTCAAACGCCGCCATATGCTGCCATCGATTTTGGCTGGAAGTGTACTGCACCACGGAGCAGCTTGAAATATTTAGTAGTCGAGCGGTTTCGGTGATAGCCGTGGAAAAAATTGCATCTAAATTGAGGAAATTACGAATCGATTGAAAAACTCGATTTAAGGTGCGTTCCCGTTCCACCTGGCGCTTTAGGGCAAGCTCTAGGGCTTTGCGATCGCTAATATCCGTCACCGAGCCAATGTAACCAATCACCTCCCCCTGGCTATTTTTTTCCGTAATTGCCCGCCCAAATACCCAGGAAATCTGCCCATCAGCCTTCAAAAATCGGTACTCTGCTCGGAAAGAGCACCCATCGCGGACCGCCCGGGACCAAGCTTTGGCAATACTCGGCTGATCGCTAGGATGTAGCGCCGCAACCCATCCTTCTCCCAAAGCCTTATCAAAAGTCAACCCAGTAAACTCACACCACTGGTCGTTCACGTAAAGATAACGCCCATTGGCATCGGCTCGAAAAATACCCACTGGGGCAAATTCCGACAGGGAAATCGAGCTCACTTCATCAACAGGCATTTCGAGGAGGGCGCGTTTATGGTCAGTAATATCTGTCAAATAAATCACTAAGCCATCACTGCTAGGGTAAAGACAAGTTTTAAACCAGCGATTTCCCTGGGGATAGTACTCTTCCAAACATAGGGGGCGCTGTTGGCTTAAGGATTGACAATAAGCCTCATGGGAAGGGTGGGCAGTTTGCTTTGAAAAAACATCCCACAAAGACGCGTTGTGTAGATCGTGCAGCGATCGCCCGAGCAAAGATCCAGTAATTCCATTGCAATACTGAAACTGCCAGTTTCGATCCAATAAGATCACGCCATCTTCCACCTGTTCTAAGGCAGCAATCAACAGAGTTTGTACGCTTAGGGCATCGGTTTTAATCGGTAACTTAATGTCCCCTAAAAATGAGGATTTGGGCGATTGCTCCAGGTAGTTGCCCTGACTCAGATTAGACGAAGCTAAAGCATCAGAATTAGACACTTCCCTAAAAACAATGGCAGCAAAGCTAACGTCTCCTTCCCGGTTAGCAATAGGAACGGCGTACATTTCCAGGGTCGTCGCCTGTCCAAAGCGGCGCACTTCAATATCATGCACCCAAGCAATTTCCCCCTCCATGGCAATCATGTGGGGAAGTTTTTCATAGGGGTATAAATCTTGAGTGTGGGCACAACCAATGACCAGCCCCTTCGGCAACTTATCCGGCGCAAAGGTGAAGAGTTGCTCTAGATCAGGCTCGCTAATTTTAAATAGCTCTCGTCCTTTGGAATTTAAGTACAGCAACGAATCCTGTTCCCCGAAGACGGCAAAGCCAAACGGTGAAGAGGCAAGGGCGTAAATTAAATAGCGGGTCTTATGGGGCAACGGGCTGCCGTCAAGGAGGGTTTGAAGCTGACGGTAATGCCTCAACTCGTAGCCATGGTTGCTCCCCTGGGATGCTGCTTCAGTAACAGTAGTAGAAAACTGAGTCATGGTTCACAAGCCACGGTCAATACTGGGGTTAGCGATCGCCTCGGAGATGCTAGGAAATCCAAGAGAAATAAGGGAAGCAATCAAACGTAGACCCCCTTTAAAAAATAGACAATGAACTTCGCAGTTTAAAATAGCAACGCCTAAAGGAAAATTTGAGTAATTCTAGTGATTCTTAAGTTTGAATAGTTCTTTGAAAGTGTTTCTTCGGAGGTACTTAAAAGTCTTTTACCTTGATCGGTTGCAGTCTCCAATGGCTGCCTTCATATCAGCAATCAATATTGTTACTTAGCACTCACGGACCTATTACAGCTAGCATGAATAAACTGTGGTCTAGGTCACGAACTTACATAAATCCTTCACCGTCTTTTAATTCATTTCTGTCCCTTGAAAGCATTCACTGTCACAGTCCTCCATTGCCTTCATCATTGACTGTTCTTCAGTAAACGGCTCACCTTTCACTTTGAAATCGTAAGGAAGCTTTAGATTTGACCTGTAAGTATTTTCGGCTTTTCCAAACCAATTGTAGCGGTTTTCTCGAATGTGACCATAAGTGGTGTCACCAAATATTTTAAGTCCCGGAATAGCTTGATAAAGCTTAACCAGTGGGCGAGAAAACGGTAGCAAAAGTCCGATTTTTTCTGCCGCATCGGCCCCCTGCCACTGCTCTTCAGTGTTCAAATTGATCACAATCATTCCCTTTTCACAATCTTGCTCCGTAATGTTGTGCTGATCCAGGGTTTGACTGTCTTGCATGGGGACGTAGCAAAAATTACTCCCACCATCCCATTGTTCTAATTGTTGAACAAGAGTGCTGCATAGATTGCAGTTTCCGTCGTATATAACAAGGTGTTTCATGGGTGACTAAAAAGGGCTAATTGATCTCAGAATTACTGAACGATTATTGGTGACATTTTTGACCGAAAAATCTTCTTACGGGTATCTTGCTATCAGAAAGCCACCGTTGCTAGCACTAGTTAGTGAATAGTTAGTCTTTGAAAGACTCGCCAGCAAAATCATCAGTAACCTTGCCCACATGCAACTATCCTCAGGAGGTTGGTGAAGGAATGGTAACGTCGATTTCCTCTAGGGATTTAGAGGATAGCAGGGGAGCGATCGCCTCTTTATTGCCCACCACCAAGGTAACTAACTGGTCCGGATTGAGATAGGTTTTAGCCACTCGCTTAACGTCAGCAACGGTGGCATCTTTGATGCCCTGTTGATATTGGAAAAGAAAATCGCTGGGATAGTCGTAGTATTCATACGTCATTAGGCGAGACAGCACCTGGAAAGGGGTGGCAAAGCGAAACACAAAGGAGTTTAGGGTTAGGTCCTTGGCGTAATTCAGCTCCTCTTCCGTAAGGGGGCCAGTGCGCAGACGATCAATCTCCTTGCGAATGCCGTTAATGAAGGCAGCGGTGCCTTCGGTACGGGTTTGACCGCCAGCGAGGAAAATACCGGGATAGTCAAATTCGGCACTCCAGTAGCCGTACACGGAGTAGGCTAATCCCTGACGCGATCGCAATTCATTAAATAGCCGTCCCCCAAAACCATTCAAAATATTGTTCATTACGCTGAGGGCGGGATAGTCTTCACTGCTAGCCAGACCGCTAATGTGCCCCAGGCGTACGGAGCTTTGGGTAAGCTGCGGGCGATCCACAATGTAGGTGCCGCTTTGGGTGGCTTGGGTTGCGTCGGGGACTGGGGGCAGTTGGGTGGGCGTGGGCTGCCAGTCGCCAAAATGTTTGGCAATCAGTTCCTTGGCGCTGGCAATGTCAAAGTCGCCCGATAGCCCCAAAATAATATGGTTTGGCGTCACGTACTGGTCGTAAAAGTCCACTACGTTGTCACGGGTAATGGCGTCTAGGGTGCTGTATTCAATGGTGCGGGCATAGGGGCTACTGTCCCCATAAATCAGTTTGGCAAACTCTCGACTGGCAATACCGTTAGGGTTATCATTTCGCCGGGCAATGCCGCCGCTAATTTGCTTTTTGCTCAACTCCAGGCGATCGCCGGGAAAAGCCGGTTGTCTCAGCACTTCCGCCGCCAGCCCCAGCACAAAATCAAAGTCTTCCGTAAGTCCCCCAAGACTGAGGGAACCGGAGGAGGTGCCAATGCCTGATTCAATGTAAGCGGCGCGGCTTTCTAGGAGCCTGGCTAAATCATTGGCAGAATGTTCGGTGGTGCCGCCGCTGCGCATTAGGTCGCCAGTAATGCCGGCTAGCCCCGTTTGGCGAACAGGCTCCCAGCGACTGCCGGTGCGAATATAGGCTTGTCCTTCAATTAAGGGCAGCTCATGGTTTTCTTGCAGGTACACCACCATGCCGTTGGGCAGGGTATAGCGCTCGTAATCGGGAAGGATAATTTCCCGCAGGGGGGGGAAAGTAAGCTCGTCGTGGTAGCGCACCTCGTTAGCCTGGGCCGGCGATCGCCAGCCTGACGCCACCACCAACCCTAAGGCCGCGATCGCTAATAGTGCCGGAGACCACCGCCCACGCCCTTGGGTAATGGGACTCAACGCTCGGTGAATAAACTGACGTAGGGTTTGCAAAAACACCATGGTTTCCTTAAAAAGAAGGTCGAAAAAGAAGACAGTCGCAGAAAATAATGTTCAGCGTTTTTCGGAATTAGCGTAGCCAGGGGGCTACTGGGGGGTGGAAGTTTCAGCGTCCAGGAGAAGCAGGCGGCAAATGGTGCGATTGCTTGCCTTAAATGTTTTGCGGGCGACGCGCTGAATATCTTCTGGGGTAATGGCGGCAATGCGGTCCAGTTCTTGGAATAAATTGCGCCAGTCGCCAGTTTTTACCTGGTATTCCGCCAGCGAATTGGCCATTCCCTGATTCGAATCTAACAGCCGTAACCGGCTAGCCCGCGCCTGGGTTTTCACCCGTTCTAGATCTTCCGGGGCGATCGCTTGATTTTTCAACCGATCCAGCTCCTGATGAATTGCCGTCGCCATATCATCCAGGTCGTGTCCCGGAGATGGCAGGGCGTACAACAGCATTAACGTGGGGAAGCGATCGCCCGGGAAGCCATAAATGCTTTGAGCGCTCAAAGCAATCTCCGTCCCTTCCACCATGGACTGGTAAAAGCGCGATGTGCGCCCGCTGCTCAGCAGGCGGTTAATCGCCTCATAAACCTGGGCGTCGGGATCGGTCATGCTGGGCACGTGGTAGCCCTCAAAATACCAAGGCTGGGATTCTAGGCGAACGGTGATTTCTTTTTCCTGCTGCTGCACCGGCTCCTGGCGAATCACATCGGGGGGCTCGGGGCGAGCTTCAAAGCGCCCAAAATAAATTTCCGCCAGCCGCTTCACCTCTTGGGGATCCACGTCGCCCACTACCGCTGCCGTTAAATTGCCGGGACCATAATAAGTGTCAAAAAAGTCCCGCACGTCCAGGCGCGTCAACCCGCGAATATCCTCGTTGTACCCAATTACCGGACGCTTATAAGGGTGAACGTCGTAGGCTTTGTCGAGAAAGACCTCGATCGCCTTACCCACCGGCGAATTATCCGTACGCTGGCGACGTTCCTCGAGGATAACTTCTTGCTCCTTATAAAATTCGCGAAAAACCGGGTCTAAAAAGCGCTCCGATTCCAGAGACATCCACAGCTCCAACTTATTGGAGGGAAAACTGTAAAAGTAAAATGTTGCGTCGGCAGATGTGGCCGCATTCAGCCCCGCACCGCCAGCCTGCTCCACAATTTGCCCGTACTCGTTTTGCTTAACGTAAGGTTGAGCTTTGGCTTCCAAGGTGATTAGCTCATCCTGCAGCCGCTCCGTCGTTTCCACATCGCCGCGATCGCGAGCCTGTTGTCGCTCCACCTCAATTTTGCTCATTTCCTCCATGATGGCCACCTCAGCGTCGTAATTTGAGGTGCCAATACGGGTAGTGCCCTTAAACGCCAGATGCTCCAAAAAGTGGGCTACTCCCGTTTGACCGTCCGGCTCGTCCACGCCGCCCACGTTGGCATAAGTCACAAAAGACACCAGGGGCGCTTCGTGACGTTCTAGCACCACAAATTTCATGCCGTTGTCGAGGGTAAATTCGCTCACCCGGTCGATCACTCGATCCAGATAAGGGCGAATAGACGACTCGATGGCAAAAGCTGAAGCTGGGGCGATCGCCAGTGAAACAATTAAAGCTAGGGCGATCACTACCGTTGAGCGCAGGGCTTTCTTTAGAACGGTTGTAAATCGAGACGCAGCTTTTTGGGAAGTTAAAGAAGCGCTCTCCTGATGGGGAGTTAACGAATCAGTCATAAGGGAAATTACGGACAAATAGCGATAGCAGACTACAGAGTCTTTGACACCTGGTGAGGCGGCAAAGTGCTTGACTGAGGAACTTTAGATTGGGAGTCAGTAATTCCCGCAGTCCTTCAAAAATGCCTGGGGCACTTTTTTAGGATACGTTTTTTTAAAGAAGGTGGGTAACGGTGAGCAAACGCAGGAGCAACAATTCACCTATCTATTCCGATTTCTTACTGGATATTCCCTATTCACCGCCTTTATAGACACTTTAGCCGTGATTGTAAACAGGATTTTTCTGTGATCAGCTCTCACTTTTGTTGTGATCTCAACCTATTTACGATCACAGTTTATGACGATACTTCTAGCGCCTTGCGATCGCAATGTTCATTGCAATCAGGGCGCTTAAGCAGGTTTATTGCTGTGGCCGGGTTGGTATTCTGGCGATGCCGCCGTTTGTGGCTTACCTTTGTCCTGTTGATTTAGCATGCTAGTTCTGCATTTTCCTATGGTTTTTTTGCGATCGCTCGATGAGTTTCCCCAATGGCGATCCACAGTTCGCTTGGTAGCGACGGATATGGATGGGACGCTGACTCGCAACGAGGAGTTTTCGGCGGCGCTATTGACGGATTTGGTGCGGCTGGATTAGGGGGGGATTCCAGTGATTATTACAACGGGGCGATCAGCGGGATGGGTGAGCGGTTTGGCGCACTATTTGCCGGTTGCGGGGATAATGGCAGAAAACGGTGGGGCCTTTTTTCCGGGACCGCGCTAGGAGTCACTGTTGCCGTGGTTGGGGGTGAAAAGTGTGGAGACATTAGATCTCCGATCGCGAGATGAGTGGGGCTGGCTTTTGGGAGATTTAGGGGCGATCGCTGACCATCGCGCTAAGTTGGTAAACATGTTTAACCAATTGCGGGAAGTGTATCCCCAACTGGAAGAGGCGGCGGATAATCGGTTTCGCCAGACCGACTGGACCTTTGATGTGCAGGGGTTGAGCGATCGCCAATTGGATGACCTGGCGAATCGGTGTGAAGCGGCGGGATTCGGTTTTACCTATAGCAATGTGCAGTGTCATATTCAGCCGGGAGGACTAACTTAGGCGCGGGGATTGAGCCTGTGGTTAGACGCCCTGAAGCCCGGGTGCGATCGCCGGGAAATCGTAACCCTGGGGGATAGCCCGAACGATGAAAGTATGTTCGACCCTTCCCAATTTCCCTGTTCCGTTGGGGTGGCTAATGTCGCCCACTATCGCGATCGCCTAGTCCATTTACCAGCGGCAGTAACTGATAGCAAAGAAGGTTACGGCTTCGGTGAATTTGTTGATTGGCTTTTGGGTTAGGGGTGATCGCCTATTCGCGATAAGCCATGGAGGGCTGGTTGGAGAATGACTTCGCCTTACGATCTGATAATTCTCTTTTCTTACTTAAGGGCTAAGGAACGCTACACACACGAAAGCCTGTGTAGCTATAAGCGCGGCTTTGAACCTCGTGGAGGCGCATAGCAGAGCGACAAGCTCTAGCATGATACTGCCAGGAACCGCCACGCTGTACTCGACTTTTGGACGTTGAATTAATCCAAGCAGTTCCATCAGTAGGTATTGTTTCGTAGTTCCTCTCTTTTCGTTCTCCAGGCCAAGTGTCCTCACACCACTCCAAAACATTGCCATGCATGTCATGCAAACCCCAGAGATTTGCTGGAAACTTTTTCACATCTGTCGTCTCGTTTCGAAAAACTTTATTGGGGTTACCGTATATTGCACCGTCGCCTGTCTTCGTCCCATCGTAGTTCGCTAGCTTACCAGTTAGAATTTCGCCGAAAGCAAATGGTGTTCTAGTGCCAGCTCGACATGCATACTCCCATTGTGCTTCGCTGGGCAACTTAAACTTTTGTTTTAGAGCGCTAGATAAGCGAAGGCAAAATTCGTCAGCGTCATACCAGGATACTGTTTCTACTGGGCGATTATTATTTCCTCTGAATTGTGAAGGGGCCGGATTCAGAGGTTGACCAACCTGCTCTATTGATTCGGATACCCACTGCCACTGCTGTTGTGTGACCGGATAGCGCCCCATCCAGAATCCCTGGGCAAATATTATTGACTGTTGTGGGCCTTCACGGGGGTGACGGCGCGTATCAACGTGATCGTATGGTGGTGGTGAACCGATGTCAAAGCGGCCAGGCTCAATCCACATCATCTCCAGATTCATTTCCCCTAATGAAAATGTCTGGCTGTATCCCCTACTCATTCCCCAACTCTCTGTTCCATCAGCATTTACTGAAGCCGTTTTAAAGTAGATTAGGCGTCCTCCCTCTGGCTTCGGACCAAGCTTACGTTCTCGAATACGAGTTTCAGGCAGATTGGATGCTGGCGATGTTCCAGAATTTGGTGAGGGCGGGGTCTTCTCGCCTGGTGAAGTCGGAGTGCCTGTCCCCTGTAAATTCTCCTTGATCCATCCGAACAGTAGTGCAACTGTTATCCCTGCAGCTCCAGCTCCTCCATACCTTAGAAACTGTGATCGCGTAATGGGTTTGGGGGCGGTAATGGTCTCTGCTGCAAGAGTTTTGGGCACTGACTCCTCACGCAACTCCTTTCTGACAAGTAGTTGGAAAGAGTGGCCAGGATTATAGCGGTGGAATGCCTCATACAAGACGTCCAGTTTTCCCTTTGCTTCCGCATACTGAATCAGATCAAACGCAACTTTTTCTAAGTTCTGATTACCAGCAGAGATCGTGGCTAGATTCACATCTAATTCGTCTGCCACAAAAATTTCTAGCGAACTGTAATCTCTGTAAACATCTTGCAAAGCACATCGAAATTCTTTTTTATCTTGCTGTGTCCAAGCCATAACCCGTAGTCTGTGACCTTTATCCAGGATTGTAGCTTTGCAACTCGTAGCCAGCTCTACCAGGTCAAATTACGTAGATTATTGTGAAAATAACGAGCGATGGTGTCGATAGAATGAAGAGTTTACGAACAGGAAAGTTGGGTTGGATTTTGAGTGGTTTAGTTTTGGGGAGTTTGACGATCGCCCCGCCCACCCCAGCATTATCGATCCCCATCCAAGCTGGCAGCCCTGCTACGGAACAGCATTTTCAGCGGGGAGTAGAGGCTTACAATTCCAGCGATTATTCGGCAGCGATCGCCGCTTGGGAAAAGGCATTAGCGGGATTTCGGGCAGAGGACGATCGCGAGGGGGAGACAGATGCGCTGAATAATTTGGGGCTGGCTTATTCGGCATTGGGGCAGTATCAACGGGCGGTGGGTTTTTACGAGCAGGCGTTAGCGTTGGTGCGTGCGGCGGGCGATCGCGGGGGTGAGGCTTCGCCGGGGGGGAATTTGGGCATTGCCTATTACGCGCTGGGTGATTACCCGATGGCGATTGTGTTTCACCTGCTGGCGTTGGAAGTTGCGCGGTTGGGGGGCGATCGCCGGAGTGTGG
>CALCTI010000502.1 GCA_937894105.1 uncultured cyanobacterium | reverse complement strand
TATAAAAACTGTTAAGAGCTAAAACCTTAGAGGATGTCTGAAAAGTCTCAAGCATGACTCATCTTGTCGTAGGCTGCAACGAAAGAATGCGGATTTGTGCTCTTTCATCACAGCATTCAGACCCAGTTTGAAGTGTCCAATCAGACTTTTCAGACATACGCTTACAGCTATTGAGCTTGAGCCTTAATTGATAACAGCCCTTAACCCTTGTCTAACTTTTTAAGATTTATCCTCAATAAAATCGCGATAACTATTTAGGAATTAGTCTTTTTTAACTGTTTCAAACGTCTCACTAACTTGCGAGCTTTATTTTCTAAAGTGCCGTAATCTTGACGTAATTTAGCATCACGATCTTCCAAGTCTTTAACCTCCTGTGCCAGCTTTTCTCGTTCTTGACGCAGTCGTTCCACTTCGCTGCCTAAGGAGCCCATTGCCGCGATCGCCTGTTCTAGATCAGTCTTATGCTTGGCTAAACTTGTGACCGATTCCTGTTGCCGAATCAGGTTTTCTTCTAAGTTTGCCTTGCGAATTTCTAGATCACTTAAAACCCGATATAGATTCTGTTTTTGCTGGGTTTCTTCAAGGATTTGCGACTGTAAACCATCCCGTTCCTGCCGCAACACCGCAATAACCGCTTCCACCTGCTGACGGCGATCATTGACCTGGTTTAGCTGACTTTGAAGCTGGGGAATTGAGGCGGGGGGAGCGATCGCCGGGGAAGGCTGGGGGGCAATATCACCGAAATGGCTAGATAGGGAAGGGGACGGTGCAAGGGGCGATCGCCCGGCGGGAAGGGTTTTTTTGGGCTTGGAGGTGCGCGATCGAATCAGGGCAACGGACTGTTTGACTGAACGTTTTACTGAGCTTTGAATAGAGTCGCGAATCGATTGCAGGGGCAAGGCATCGAGAAAGGCTAAACCCGTTGATCCCAGTAATGCCTTGGGAGGATTCGGATTTCCCGTTAGGGTGCCACCAAACTGTTCATCCTCAATACGCCTCCGTTCCTGAAGGGTGCCCACCGTAACCACAGCTGACACTCCGATCGCCCCTACGGCGAGCCCTCGCTGCCAGCTGCGGTTCCCCAGGGTGCCCACGCCCACGCCCACCATAAAGGCGATCGTCCCCGCAACCCACCAATTTTGACGTCTGATGATCATGCTCATATCTTGATCATGCCCATTTATCTCAGCGTTTAACGTTCAACGCTTACTGAAAGTATGGCAGATTACCTGGGCTGTCAAAGGTTATGGGAACCAAAATCAAAGTCCCGATGGGACGCCCGATGGAAAGCCTAATCAGACTTTGATCAAGCCTATGGATTAAGCCTCGTCGAAAGGCTCAATATCTAATAAATGAATGTAAGGCTCAGCCAGCTCTGGCTTTTGAAAGGCTACCGCCCGCAGCACGTGCCAATCTTGAAGAGCAGCAAAGGGGCTTTGGTATTCGTCCTGCTCTAGACGCCCTGCCAGTTCTTCCACGTCCTCGGCAGTCATCGCGCTGATTTCCGGGCTTGAAATATGTAAAGGACTCATAGCTCTCCCACTGTGAGTGTGTCTCTAGATGCGGTTTTTGGGCGATATGTCGGGCTTATTTTGGGATGTATCGGCCGCGATCGCGGAACGGGTAGGGGGTAAATTGGGACAAGAAGATCACTCAAGTCAACTGCCGGCGGCTTAATTGTTGTTAACAATCAGGGAAAGCAACTGACTAAGATAAATTGATTTCAGGTAAGCCCGCCAACCTGGAAAAGACAAGCGCTTCAAAGTTGTCCGAGTAGTTATCTCCGTAATTCATGGTAGTCGATCCCCAAATTTCTTTATGGGTATTCAACTTAATTTGAGATTTAAAAGTCTAAACGTAACGTTTGATGGCGATCTTCAAGATATTCAGATTGTTAACCTCGCCCGAACGGTTCAAAGAGTGATTGCAGAGGAAACCGGATCCTATCCCTTTGAACCCCTGTTGCAATTGGTTGAACAGGTGGACCAACTATTTCCGCGCTTGAGTTTTAGCGATAAATTTGGTGCCCTAAAGCGCTGGTTGGTGCGATCGCCCGAAGCACCCAGTGAAGAGTCTCCCGAAATTGCTCCCAAAACTACCCCCCCAATTGCGCCCAGCCCTGAAACTTTCCCTACGCCCCAGTCAAGCACCAAAGCTTTAGAAGAAGAAACGCCTGACCTATCTTGGTTACCCGACTTTCTAGAAACCTTAATTACAGACGCTATTCGTCCCACCCTGTCCCAGTGCAATTCTTTGTCAGATTACGAATGTAACGAGCTGCTGCAAGGGTTACCCGATAAGGTGGATGGGGAAATATTTCGTATTGGCATTGTTTTTGGCGGCGATCGCTCTGCTTCGGCAAAACGGTTTAACCCCAAAAAAGCTACGGATGATGCCGTTTCTGATTATTTAAAACTGCGATCGCCCA